>NZ_JBSMDE010000163.1:0-71380 GCF_056497305.1 Caldithrix sp.
GAATTTAAAACACCAATATATTCTATTGAAAGAATTAGCGGGTAGGCCACATCAATATTTAACGAAAGATTTATTGCCGGGGCAAGCATTGAAAAAGATTGATAGCCGTTTACATAATAGGGATCACTGTTGCCGTTTCCAATGGAGTTCCACACCCAGGCATCATCACCATAGTAATACTCCTGATAGTTACTGTGCGGATTAACTTCATAGCCCTCCTGTCCAGAAATCCACAAAAAGTTTAACCCCACCAGAGTGTTTAGTGAAGCTATATTTTCTTTAAATTTTGTATTAAATCCCAAGTAATATTGCAAGCTAATGGTACCGGAACTCCCGCTTGAAAAGCCTTTCCGATTAAATGTACCAAAATCAAATTCGAAGTCGTTAACTATTGCGCTCCTTCTCCTGGTTTTTGAAAAGATTGAAAATCTTAAACCAAACTGGCCTCCACTTTCATTGGACGCTTCCTGGAAAATCATAACGCGATCTGAAGGAACGATGGTAAATTGATAGTATGAGGCACCAAAATGATAAATTGTTTTTTTTTCGGTGGGAGATTGTTCGTAAGAAAACGAGTAGCACAATAGGGTGAATAAAATAAGCAGTGATATTCTCATTTTATTCCCTTCTTTGACTGGAAATAATTTGCAGAATGGTTGAGAAATACTAAATTTGAAAAATACTGGCATTGCTTCGCAGACTAAAATCAAACCAGTTAGAATAGCGATTTTCTAGCGTTAACAACGACTGCTTTTCCAATGTATTCTAACACTGTGCTCGTTTTTTGGAAAAAGAGGCTTGTATTGCGTTATGCATTAATGATATTCATTTTTAGATGAGCAGGAAAGAGAAGTTTATACAGAATTTGCATTTAAAATTTGCTGTGTAGGACAATAACGGTGTTTATGGAAAGCGCAAATGATGAATTTATCTGGCGCTATTTTTTCTACAGCTCCGCCACCTGACTTACAGTAGCCACGATTTTTGAAAAACAACTTTCTCGAAATTTTACAATCTAAGCACAGGAGTGGCACAATCAGCAAGATATCTTCGCCCATCTTCATCCATGAAGGAATTAAGTTCAAATAAAAAATATAATAGATTTTATTCTTTGGAAACTGTCCTTTTGGTTAGTTTTTAGGCAGTTGGTTAAATTGCGATTGTCCAGCTTTGTCCCAATGCTCAAGCCAGAGAATCTATAAAGTTACTTGACGTAAGTTTAGCGCAAAAAAAGTGCGGTGCTAAGTGAACAATGTTTGTCGGGTAAAAAGATAAAGACCATTACAGGCGCACAATTTTAGATTTTTGCTCTATGTTCTCTTTTGTCGGGCCTATTTTAAGTGCAATTTAAAAGAAGTTAGAATACTTTCAGTAAAAGATATAATCCCGCCACAGCGATATGCAAAAATTTTGTGCCGTGTGAGGAAATAAAGCCGTTGAATTGTTGAATGAACATCGGGCTGACATTCCGAATTTCCAATAATCGTTAATGGCGCCAAGATAAAAAATTTACAACAACAGTGGGAAGATTTCTCTCATAAGCCTTCCCCTTCTTCCAAATTTTTATTCTGTAAAAAGGGGATCGAGGAGGTGAAGGCAATTAATTTAAATCATTCATTGCCTGGACCTCTGGACAGCCGTACAGATCTGTCAGGCTACCACGGCCAGACGGGCCTGCCCGGCAGCATGACGGGCGCCCTTTGCGGTTTTTTTTAAGGTTGCGGCTCTGCTGACTTAGGCATTAACCCAAAAAGGTTTGAAATACGATGTGTTTGCAGAACAAAGTGGGCGGTACAGGACTCGAACCTGTGACCTCTACGATGTGAGCGTAGCGCTCTAACCAGCTGAGCTAACCGCCCGAACACCACTAATTTAATCATTAAAAATTATTTGAGCAAGCGCTTTTGGCCTGGAATAGGAAATTTATGGCATGAAAAATGGCCAAGGTTTGCTCTGACAAAGGGGGAATTTTACAAATTCATGATTTCTGCCCCTACAGGCTAACCGTCCCGTTTTACTTACTTAGCCTCACCTTTTAGCACGAACCGATTCTTCTCCAGATAAAGCGTGTCAACATTGCTGGACAAAAATCTGTCATCATCAAACAGGGGACGAGTGATGTAGTGCGGAGAGATGTAAACGACGGTTAACTTTTCATCCTTTTTCAGAGCATTTGAAGCCCCATGAGAAACAGTCGCCTTAACGTTTTCCCTGACAAACGGTTGCCCCTCATCCGTTTGGTTGAGCGTTAATTCGATAACCAGATTTTTGTCTGCCTGAAAAATTTTTGATCGAAGCCAGACTTTGGTCAACAGCAGACTGTCCTCTGCCAGGGAGAAAACATTTTGAGCGCCAGATTGCAGAGATACCCCATTCGTTTGCAAATAAAACAAGGAGGACGGTGCATTGGATTTCAGACCAGTGGACTGCTGGCCAGGGCTTAAATCGGTAAGCGAAAAAGCCGGTATGGAGGGCAAATATGGCCGGGATTCGGTGGAGGGTAGAGAATAGGCGTAACGGTTTGTCTGTTCCGGCCCCTTCTCCGCTGTAGGATTCATAAATTGAAACAGGCTCTGGTAAGTCTCTCCAAATCCCAGACGCTGCAGTAAGAAATAAAGCGGGGAAGAGGAGTGTGCCAGGCTTAAAGGGCCTTCAGGCGTTTTCATCAGTACAACTTTGTCGGGCAGATTCAGAAGTTGCCGCGCATTCAGGGGAGAGCCCGGTTGCCCGGAATGGGAAACGTCGCCCTGAGAAATTCCAGTCAGCACGCGATCGGATTGTGCATCGGGATGCAAGGCAGCAAGCATCTGGCGACCGATGCGGGCCGAATGGTCGCTCATTTTTTGCATTAAGGCGGCCAGCGGATTGAGCAGTTTATCCCACTTATTAAACGGGAAATGAAATTCCGCATTGTAGTAAGAGCTGATCATTTGCTGCAAGACGAGGTAATGTTCATAAGATTCCGCCGGTGCTGTGGAAACAGCTAACAGAGCTGAAGATATGGGGCGTTCATGCCCTTCTGTTGGAATATTAACGATTTCGCCCTGCAAATAAAAGGTCGTTGAGCCGCCGCCGTCCAGGTTCAATCCATAGGCTACGCCAAAATCGATCATCACGTCCGCCAATTCCGGCAGGGTCATTCCCCGCAAAAAAGGCGGCCGGCGCCCATCCACTGTAAAGAAATAAAGTCTGGAAGAATCGGCGTTAAAGCCCACCGCGCTTCGAGGATGGATTTGAAAGGCGTGGACCGGCCCGTGTTCTGTTAAAAAACCTTCCCTGGCCCGGTTTTTCCCGCCATCTACAATTTTAGGCAATCCGCCCATCATTTCACGCAAACGGGGCAAAGAGGGAGACAGCTGTAAAAGAAGGCCAATAGTGTCCCCGACTACGGCATAGTTGTTCAAAAAGGCGATGGCCTGTTCACCCTGACCGGAAATAACGGCACCATTCCGGGGGATGTTCATGTTGCCGACCATGCAAGATTTGGCCACTACCTTCACCCACACGGTGTCATTGACAATCCAGGGGGTAATGGGCTGAACCGCAAGCTCGGTGCCCCATTTATCGGTTTGCGTGCTTGCTCCGTAAAAGGAGTTATAAAGGATGATTTCGTCAAGATTACGCGCTCTATTCACCCCATCGATGGCCCGATTGCCATTTTGCGTTATGATTTGGCCTTTAAAAGTAACCATTCCCAGCCAGGGGCGATTGTTGATGTCAAAAGCGATTGCGGAAACGGCGATGGGGTTTTGTAATATCTGGCCCTGAATAACCTGCACGGTATTGGGAATGCCATCCGCGCTGAAAAAATCACCATTGATGGCAGCAAGCACCTGGTGACCATCAAAACTACGTCGTTTAGCCATGGAGCTGAGCGGCTCGGTGGCCATGTACCGGTCCTGAGCTTTCACGGTTTCTATGCGGACGTAGGGATTGGTGAGGTCTATTTCCAGGATGTTAATATTCCACATTTTGTCGGCGACGAACAGATGTCGGTAAATCATGCCCGGGCCAATGGTCTGGCAGCGATCCAGAAAGACTTCGTATTTAGCCCAAACAGAAAAGGCTAAAAGTAGAAAGATCAGTACACTCTTCACAGCGCCTATTTCATCAAGTAAAACGCATAGCTATTTCTAACTTAAGAACAAAGAAGTTTTACTGCAAAAAAACTATTGAGTGTTGGAATGGACTTGCTCTGGTGCCGGATTTTAAAGCGTTGCAGAGAAGGGGTTTTTTTTAATTTGATTAAGGCTTCGCTGCCTGTCATGCTTAAATATTTTCCAGGTAACCGCGAAAAGGAATAAATCACTTCAATGGAAGTCGATCCGTCGGCGTGCAAGTCCATCATAAAATCTTTTAATCTCCATCTTCAGAAATAAGACGGGGCTGCACCAGAACCTTTTTAAATTTTTGAATAACCACGCTGCCCGGTCTGGCGCCCCGCGGCTTTTTGACGTCTGATGCCTTGCAGTAATGGACGGCAACTCTTTTGGCATTGCGCATCTTTGAAAAATAAGCTGCCAGCTGGGCAGCCTCCTGAATGCTTGGCTTGTCTGGTTCAAGACCGACATCGCCACAGCGTAAAATCACGTGGCTGCCAGGAAAACCGTGTACGTGAAACCACAAATCATTGCCGTGGCTCTCTGTAAAGGTTAACCGGTCATTGCTGACATCGTCCATGCCCACCCAAATATCCAATCCGGAAGAAGATTTAAATTTTTTAATTTTCATCAATGAGTCCACTTTAAAAAAGTATTATTATCGAATTTTTATTTAAATTACATAAAATATTTTCGTGTCCATCCGTAAAATTCGTGGTTTTATATTGAACTTATGAATCATTAACCAATTTCAGTTGAAAAGTTTGCCAATAAAACTCTGTTATCCACTGTTCCATCTGGCGGTAAAACCTTTTAATCTCTGCTTTTGCGTTCTTATCCCATTGTAACGTTTTTTCAAATTTTGCCGTGCGACGAAACAAGGAACGTTCAAAGGGCAAAATATTCTGCAGAATGCCCTTGCCCGCTTCATTCCACAAAATTGGCCGATTCAGATATTTGGGCCCGCTGCCCCGTTTGATCGGAAAACATCGCTCTTTGAGCTTTAAGATGGCCTGGCACAAAGGCGCCAGATGATCCGCTGCCGGTCTTACCAGGCGGGGAATGTCTTCCATATTTCCTACCCAGAGCGGCAGGCTAACGCCGGTCAATGGAAAACCAAGGATGGTCCACATTACACTTTTGTCCGGATTTTCTCCCGCCTGAACGCCCTGTACCAGAACAACAGAAACGGAACTCCGGCGCGGAATGAAATCGATAAAGGGCACGAACTGCTGCCGGCTTCTGGTCAAATCCACGCCGGTTAGGGCGTGTTTTAAGCAGCGGCTGGCCCGGGTTAAAATAAATTCCGCATTTAGCTGTCCGGCCTTTTTAGCCTGTTGAAATAATTGCTCAGCCATCTGGTAGCGAATGTAGCCGTACCCTCCATCGGATTTTCCGCTAAAGGAAAAATTGGTGCGAATCAGGTATCCCTGCGGCGCAATATTCGCATCATTGACATCAAATTTTTTGTAAGTAAAGTTATTGGTTTCGTAATAAGCCGCGCCGCCATGCGCGTCAATTAGACCAAAATTGGCTTCTACACCCAGCGGCTTGGGCAGGGAATCCAGCAAATGTTCAAAATCCTCTAAAGTAGCACACAGGCGCAGGGCTTTTTTCATCAATTCGCCCTCACGATCTTTAAGCGCTGTGCTGTCATCGTCAGGCTTTAAATTGTAGGAGGCGGAATTCATAATAGCCAGGCCTGCTTCGTTAACCCCGGCCCACACTTCCTTGCCCAGGCTGTCGCTGGCATTAAGCAGCGCAAGATAGGCATATCGTCCTTCCCTGAAAAAACGAATGACATTTTGTTTATGGTCCGAATCGCGGTGTTTCCAGAGCAGCGGCCTGCCGTCCGGCGTGGCTTTTCCGGAAACAATAGCCGTGGTGCAGGGCCTGGCCATTAAAGGCATTAATAAAAACAGGATCAACCACTTCTTCTTCTGGAAAGACATGGCGTTCACTCCATCGTTTATTTTGAACCTGAACTTCATAACAACAGGTTTAGCTCATTCTTTTCAGTCTCGACCTCATTTAACGAGAAGCAGTTTGCCCGAATAGCGTGCCGTTTTCTTTGCCCCTTGGGCATTAAGCTGAAAGAAATACAGGCCGCTGGGCAAATTCCTGCCCTGGTCGTTTTCACCGTTCCACAGCAATCGATGCCTGCCTGCGCTAAACGTTTGATTGAGCCCAAAGGCCTGTTGCCCCAGGGCATTGAAAATACGCAGTTCCACTCTCATCTTCTTTGTTACCTCGAACTCAAAAACGGTTCTGTTATTAAAAGGATTGGGATATTGTCTGATAAAACGGAACGATTTGGGCAGGGCGCTGCTGTTCCAGGACAGGGCCAGAGGTTGGCTAAAATAATTTAAGATGGCGCCAGCCAGATCCTGTCGTTTTTGGGCCGGATAAAGGGTTTCGAACGGCACCGTTAAATAGACAAGGCGACTTTCGCGGGTTGAATTGCCAAAGGTACCCTGGTAGTAAATGGCCGCACCGCCATGGCTTACTTCCACGCCGGAAAAGGCCAGACCCAGCTTAGCGCCGTCCAGCGGCAAAATGGCATCCGGCCAATCCACGTCGTAGGTGCCGTGCGAACCATTGTCAAAATCAACCGTGCCCAGGGTTTCGAAAATGGTTCCGGAGAGTCCCTGAATGGAATAGTAGGTCGCTTTTTTACCCAGCGGCGCATCGTCAACATAATCGGCTTTCAAATAGCTTTGGTAAAAGTCGCGATCATCTTGCGAGCCGCGTTCCACCAGATCGTAACCGATTTCTGAGCCGGAAATGAAAAAATTACCGCCGTTTTCCAGGTATTGCCGAACGCGCTGTTTTTCTGTAGCATTTAGCGTGAAATCCGCCTGGCTTTCGTCACCACACATCCAGTCGACCAGGTTAAAGGAATCCAGAACGCAAATATTCTGAATGATGGCTTCATTGGTTGCAGCAGCCACGGCCTGCCCGTGAGCCCAGAAGGCCTCTGCGTGTTGAATTAAATAAGAGAACGTATTCTGGCCCTGGTCATTACGTTCGAAGCCATCCACTAAAAGCAGTGGACCCTGCAGCGAAGTGGAAGCAGCCAGAACGCGGGAAAAGGCGCTGTGGCCATGGGAATTAAAACTGCGCATCTTTACAAAATAAAGGGAATTGGCAGCTAAACTGTCAACGATGATCGGATTGGCTGCAGAAGATTTGAGGAGTGTAAAGGTCTGGCCGTCTGTACTTGCAAAAATTTCGTAGCCTTGCGCACCGTACACCGCTTCCAATGTCACCTGTAACTGATTGGCATGGGGACCGGCCGAAACAAAGATGGCTTTGGGCGCAACGGGTTGTGGTTCGCTTTGCGGTAAATAGCGCTGGCGCAATAAGTTCCACAACTCCTGTCGCTGATTATCATATCCAAGGGCCCACATGCCAATGCCCCGCAAATTTTTTTGCTCAGCCAGATCGTACTTTAAGCCGAGGCTCTGGGCATCGTCGAACCAGACCTGATACCACTGCGTGCCAATCTGATAACGGTACCAGGGCGTCTGGCTGTTAGAGTGCCAGATTCGGCCATAGTTATCGGCTTCTTTTTTGGCCTGGGAAAAGCGCACGCTTTCCTTAAATTCAATAACCGAGGCGCCCGCCTGAGATCCTGCGGTTTTCCAGCGATGTCCGTAGTAGGGCACGCCCAGGATCAATTTTTCGGGTTGGCTATTGGTTACCGAGGCGTACTGCACCGTAACAGTGTTGGTGATATTGTAACTGCCACCGCTTAACGGGGCGTTTGGCCCGCTGGTCGAACTCCAGCTGCCTGCAAAAGCATAACCCATAATAAAGATGTAATCACAGGCATTGGCCAGACCGGCAAAATCCCAGCCGCCCCAATTGACCGCCGGGCCGGCAAAGGAGATCTCGGCATCAGGAAAATCATTTTTGATGGCTGTCGATAAATCGGCCATAAAACCATTTAATAAAGAGCCCCGATCGGAACTGTGCAATCCCTCGAAATCAATGTTCACGCCATCAAGAGTGTATTGGGCTAACAAACCCTTCAGGTTGTTAAAAAAGTTCTGTTTGGCCGTCTGGTTCGTCAATAGATTGTGAATGTCATCGGCATTAAAATTTACGGCTGTTAAAATGACCTTTACTCCATTGGCATGGGCTGCATTGATCACATCGGTCCAGGGCCAGTACGATGGCTTTGACACATTACCATTGGCCGAGACAGTAAAGTCAAAGGCAGCCAGATGAGTGAGCAAATCGTATTGTAAATAATCTTTTGAGGAGATGTATTGCCAGTAGGGTAAATAGCCAAACACCGCGATCGACGGCTTTTGAACGGCTGCTGCTTTTGCCAGCCGAATAATTCCCCGGCCCGTTGAATCAAACAGAGAGGGCGCTTTGGGAAGAGATTGATGGGCTTCATATTCCAGTTGATGAATGGATTTGTGCCAGACGAAATTTTGGGCTTCAAGACAAAAAGTTGTGATGAGTATCACGAAAATTGACAGAAAATGAAATTTAAGGTGCATTCCGGATTATCCTTTTATTATAATAAGTTTAAATAATTAAAGTTTTTGGAAAATTAACAGAAAATAGGGAAAAATCAAACTAATTTAATTCATGGAGGATTATTTGTTGAACGATTCTTCCTGCCCACTACGATTTTTAATACTTCTAATACTTCCGAACACGCTATTGTCATAAAGGCCTCCATTTTGCTCTAAACGTACAACGCGTTAAAAATAGTTGGATAAACAATTAAAGGGGGGACGATGTTTATTCGATCTTTTATCGTTTTTGCTTCTATCTTTTCCTGGCTATGTGCCCAAACTATCGATTCCGTACTGGTGGTATGTGATCCGGAATTTGTCTTTACCTACTCACCAAATACCAAAAAACAGGCCACCATTACCGTCACCTGTTTCGATAGTAACAACCAGCCTGTTGGCGGCAATGTTCCGCTGGCAGTTGATGTATCTAATGGTATTTTTGAGGGGAGTTCTCTTTTTAAATCGATATTTAATTCGGATTCGACCTACAATACATTTTTTTTCAGAACCGATGGACAGGGTAAGGTGGTCATCGATTACATTCCAGATGAATTTTTGACTAACACCTATAGTAATATTAAAAGAAACTTTTTAGCCTTAAATCCCAATGCCAGTGAAGATGATGTTCTAAATGAATATCGAAAGTATTTCACCAAGTATTTTATTTTCTTCAATGTAAAGTTTTCGGATGCTAACGATGAACAGACCGCTTACGTAGTAGGAAATATCGGTAAGAAAAAAAGTAGTGTGTTTCCTGTGCTCTATAGTTACGATAGAGTTATCGTGAACGGCCCGGCTCCAGACGGTACTCCATACATTTTTACAGCCGAAAAATTTACAGCGCCACCGGTGAATTTGGAGATTCAGGCGGTGGATATGTTCGATCAACCCATGCCACAGGGCGCCTTGTTACGCATTGATTGCAGGTTTGGACATATGGAGGGTGAGGCCATTATTGACAAATCTGAAACCGGAACATCTTATTACTCCTATCCAACGGAATTTAATACATCTTTTTCTGGCGGCGGTCGGTATTACGTAAAACTTGGAAATCAGGGCCGAGTCACTCTGAGGTATCAGCCCCCTCCCACAACCATGGTTCCATTTACGGACTGGGCCAGGGAGTTATTATATTACCAGGTTTACAAGGATATTGACGAAGCATGGAAGGCTTACACCAGCAATGAAGTGATTAGCGATGGGCTGGGAACTTCGGTGATTGAAAAAATTTATGGAGCCACCAGGTGGGAACCGTATGATGATTATCTGATCACTTCTTTTCTGGAATATGATTCATCAAAAAGCATTATCCCTGCTCTGGTTGGCGTGGATCAAATTGCCATAGAGACGGAAAGCGGGCGGGACGTGCACTATGTGTATGCCTCCGAAGGCTTTTCGGAGAAGGCAACCATCAAAATAAAAGCCTATGATAGCTATGGCCGACCCGTACCCAAAGGCGCTCCTGTCGCTTTGATGTTGAACACACTGTTCAATGGGGGCGAAAAGGGAACGATTACCGGACCTACGGTTGTAGCGGCAGCCTGGGGCGGTTCAAAGGAACTCTGCTTTATAGTTTTAATGGAAGAGGGCGGGGAGGCTGAGGTGGAATATCAGGCGCCTTCCATCTCTTTTAGATTCCCCTATTATGAAGGTGAGGATTACCAGGGATTGTCCTATGATGAAAAATACAGCGGTCTGTTCCAATTTTTCCCGGTTCCTTACTACGGATGGAGCTGGTGGGGGGATACTTCCAATCCTCCCCATTGGTTTATTGGTTATATCCATCAAAATTCAGTCAATCCTTATGTTAATACATTACGCGAAAGCGCTTTTGGCTCTTTTCCTGTTCTGGTTGGCCCCCAACAAGCGGAAGCCTGGTCCCATCCTTCAACATTGGGCCCGTTCAAATACCTGTCCAGGCTCAACATCTTTGTTAAGGATGCTTTCGGTAATCCGGCGCCTAAAGGGAGTAATGTTTATGTCGCTGCCAGTTCAGGCACATTAAACGGCGACAATAACACTGTAGATGCCATTATTTACGGCCAGAACGGCAAAGCCAGCGTCTCTTATTTTTCTCCCACGCGTTCGGCTTCGCATACCTGGTCTTATGCCAAAGTTAGAATATATCAGGATGCGCTTGGAAACCAGTTAACCGAAAAAAAGATTAAACTTGTCGGCCCGGCCGTCAGCTGGCACGATTTTAATTTAAGCAATTTTATTTTAGGATTTGATATTGTCGATGTCCTGGCAGAATTAACCCCCCTGAAAGCCTATGGCGCTTTAAAAGAATTTGTCAAATATGGCGAGCAAATGGCCAAAGAGAACCAGAAGTTCTTTGACCGAATTTTTAATGGCACCGCAACGGATGAAGACTTCCAGGCTTATGAACAACGCTGGCAGAATTTAGCCCAACACATTCGCCATCTGGCTGAGACCATCCCCAATACCAGTCTGACCGGGCCAGACCTTTCGGCCGGCGACTTGTTTAAAGGTTTGACCACCAATGGAATTAAACACACGTTGATGAACACCCTGCAGGAAAAATTGGTGAAAGGTCCGCAAAAAAAGGTGCTTAAAAATTTTCTGGAGTTCCATTTAAGTAAATTCTTTCCATCTGAAAAAAATTCGGAAAACAGTGGTCTAAAAAAAGTAAATGCTACCTATTCTTATCACATACCAAAACGCATGGGCAAACTGGAATTTTTGAGCGATCTGTACACCATCCCTTCTGAGACGGGTATGTACGAAATGTACGGTTTTAAGTTTAGAGTGCATGAGCTGGACAGCATTGTGATCAACGGGGTTATTCATGTTGGAGATCAATGGCCGGTTGACGGTTTTTTGATCCCGGCCCGCTATTCGCTCTTTGGCTATCCTCAGGAAACGCTCGTTGTTAGTAATGGCTTTTTTGAAATTACAGAAGTAAATAGCGAACAGAACTATCTGGAAGGTATTACCATTGGTTACCTGTTTAATGATACGCGTCTCGAACCTCTTCTGGCTTTCTCTAAAAAAGTGGGGGCCGGCGCCGATACGCTCGATGATGTTTTCGGCTCGCAATTAATCATTCCGGAAAATGCCTTTGTGGACAGCACGCATCTTTTTTTGGTGCGTACAGCGCCGCCAATGCCGCTGATAGAAGACGAACAGCATGTAGTCCAGTTTGCACAAAACATCGGTTCCATGGCCCCGGATAGCACTTTGCAACCTGTAACTTTTTCCCAGCCAGCCAGCCTGGTTCTAATCGATTCCGTTACCAGTGCAGCCAGTGATCCCTGGCAAGCTTACCAGTTTGATGAAGATCATCAAACATGGATTAAAATAGCCGATGCCCAGTATCAGAACGATTCGCTCTTTGCCATCCCTATTCATGAAACGGGCGTGTATGGCGTGGCCCGGAGCGGCAACAGGCACAATGAATATCCGTCGATTAGTTCATTTCGAGACACATCCATCGTCATGAACAGCACGCTTGATCTGCCCTTTACGGTCTCTGATCCGGAAGGCCAGCCGCTAACCTTATGGGCCGAATCCAATAAACCCGAAGTAGCGGTTAGCCTTGATGATTCTTTGCTGCATGTTGTTCCGTCCCAAAATTGGAGTGGTGTGGCCACCGTCTCCTTGTTTGCCACAGATGGTCAGGATACCTCCAGGAGCAGTTTCAAACTCACGGTAGTCGATTTAACGGCTATTGAGGATTTGATCAATGCCCCTCAGAAATTCAGCCTGTACCAGAATTATCCCAATCCCTTCAACAGTTCCACAACCATCCGTTTTGATCTGCCACATGCTGCTACCGTTAAAATTGACATCTTTAATACATTAGGACAAAAAGTGCGAACTCTATTGAACAATCGTCTTGCTCAGGGCAGTTATCGGATAAAATGGGATGGCACAGACGGTAATGGATTGCTGGTCAGTTCAGGTATGTACTTTTACATCCTGCGTGCGCAAAACTTTGTCCAGCGTAAACGCATGCTTTTTATTAAATAATAGAAGAAGGGGGACCCCTTCTTCTATTTCGTTTAAACATTACTATTGGTACTTTCTTTAATCCCTACTTAAATTTTGCCTGCCGTCGATCCATTTATGTATTATTTAAATCCGACGAAAGTGATTAGCAAATAATAATTGCACAAGCTGGGTTGTTAGCGTATATTTTCCGCTGTTTTCTAAAGCAATACGGAAGTAAGTTTAAAAAAGAACGAGGGCATTATGAAAAAGAGAGTTTTGGTGGTTACCGGCGGTGGAGATTGTCCTGGATTGAATGCTGTAATCAGAGCTATTGTTAAAAGAGCCGCGCAGGAATACAATTGGGAAGTGTTGGGTAGTTATCAGGCGTTTAATGGGGTTCTGCGCGAACCTATGGAGTTGATTCCCCTTGATGAGAAAAAAGTTTCTGGAATTCACGTTAAAGGTGGAACCATTATCGGTACAACCAACAAAGGCGGTCCCTTTGCCTGGCCGGTTAAAGATAAAAATGGCCAATGGACAACGGTGGATCGTTCGGATGAGTTGATCAGAAAATTACAATATCAGAACATCGAAGCGGTGATTAACATCGGAGGAGATGGATCCCAAAGAATCTCTCTGGCTCTGCACAAAAAAGGGCTCAATATTATTGGTGTACCCAAAACCATTGACAACGATTTGAGGGGTACCGATTTTACTTTTGGTTTTCAGACAGCGGTTGAAATTTCGACGGACGCTGTAGATAAGTTGGTCACTACAGCTGAGAGTCACAATCGTGTTTTTATTCTGGAGGTAATGGGGCGTGATGCCGGATGGATTGCCTTGCACGCGGCTGTGGCCGGCGGCGCCGAAATTTGCCTCATTCCTGAAATTCCCTACAATATCAACAAAGTGGTAGAGAAATTACGCAGTCGAATCGTTGGCGGCCGGGGATTTGCAATTATCGTCATTGCCGAAGGGGCCAAACCCATTGGCGGTGAAGCTGTGGCAGAAGAATCGAAAGAGGTGGGCTATCTTAATAAAAAATTGGGCGGCGCTGGATTGCGCCTTAAAGAAGAACTGGTTCAGGCTGGTTTTGAAGAAGATATTCGTGTGACGATTTTAGGCCACTTGCAGCGCGGAGGCACCCCGGTGGCTTACGATCGGATTCTGGCCTCGCAATTTGGCGTTAAAGCCTTTGAGATGGTTCTGGACGAAGAGTACGGCAAGATGGTTTCTTACAAACATCCGGAGATCTGTTCCATTCCGCTGGAAGAGGCAGTAGCCGCTTACAACTATGTGCAGCCCAATGACCAGTTATTGCACACGGCCCGCGGTCTGGGCATCAGTTTTGGCGATTGAAAACCGCTGTTTGATTTAAAAGGCCATTATTGTTTTTGAAAAGTGATTGTGGTTATTCTGCCTTATAATACTTCCCTTAAAAGTTCAATCCCGCTTAGCGGGATGCGAATATTTTTGTGCTGTGTGAGGAAGTAAAACCGTTGAATTGTTGATTTGTTGATTTGTTGAATGGTTTGATGTCCCATGCCCAGAGAATCGCAATTTCCGCTGCGTTCCAACCGGTTAAAGCCACCGGACAATTAAGAAAATTTCGCACAAAGTCTTCCCCCTCTCCCAGACTTTTATTCTGGGAGAGGGGGATTGAGGGGGTGAGGGCTAATTAGTGAAATGACTTCTGCTATTGGAGGAGTAAAGCTAAAAGTATATGAGTGTATGAGTTAAATGGTTCCAAGGCACTAGCCTGTCATTTTTTAAAGAAGTTTTTTGGTTGCGGCTTCGCTGCCTATGATTTTGAGCCTTTCGCAGACTACGAAAAGAAAATGTTAAAGTAATCCGTTTTCCAGTACATATTTGGTCAGTTCGATGTTGGATTTAAGGTTAAGTTT
This sequence comes from Caldithrix sp., assembly GCF_056497305.1. Classification (NCBI taxonomy): domain Bacteria; kingdom Pseudomonadati; phylum Calditrichota; class Calditrichia; order Calditrichales; family Calditrichaceae; genus Caldithrix; species Caldithrix sp. The sequence continues at coordinate 14,494 of NZ_JBSMDE010000163.1, forward strand.
TTGCAGGATGCGGTTTCGGTAAGAATACACGGTGTGTGGACTGATGGAAAGCAATCCGCTAATCTCTTCCGCACTTTTTCCTTCAGCAATCATAAGCATCACCTGGTATTCGCGGTCAGAGAGTTTTTCGTGTGCTTTTTCCTGTACTTTGCCTGTAAAGGTGTCTGCCAGGCGCTCGGCCAGGGCCGGATTAATGTAACGTCCCCCGCTCACCAATTTGCGGATGGCCGAAATGAGTTCTTCCGGCGCACTTATTTTTTTCAGATAACCGTCCGCTCCGGAGCGGATGGCGCGCAATCCATATTGTTCTTCATCGTAAATGCTTAAGATTAAAACCGGCAATTGAGGAAACCGCTTTTTAATCTCTTTCAGAACGTCCAGACCGCTCCGTCCGGGCATATTAATGTCCAGGATCAGAACGCTCCAGGGTTTTTGGGGCAACAATTGCAGTAATTCATCCACAGAACCGGCCTCTCCTTCAACCAGCATATCTTTTTCCTGGGCCACAATTTGTTTTAATCCAGCCCGTACAATGGCATGATCATCTGCAATTAAAATGCGAATCATCTCTTCACTCTCCCATTTTAAGAAGGTAATCAACCACCTGCTATCTTTTTCCCCGTCCTCATTGCTCTCTGAATGGTAATTCAACTTTAACGCGCGTTCCCTGTCCGGGCACACCATCAATTTCCAGTTGCCCGCCAAAAACCATGGCCCGTTCTCGCATGCCCAAAAGTCCCAGGGATTTAGGCGATTCAATTTGTTGGCGATTAATTCCTATGCCATTGTCCACAACCTCCAGAATAACCTTTTGCTCTGTGTTTTTTAAAAAGATGGAAACGCGCTCGGCCTGGGCATGGCGCGCAATGTTGGTTAAGGCTTCCTGAAAAATGCGAAACAGTGCCGTGGCTTTGTCTTTTTCTAATTCTATTTCCTGACCCGGCACGTAAATTTTACAGGGAATGTGTGTGTGTTTGCTAAATTCCTGGGCCTGCCATTCCAAAGCCGCGACTAAGCCGACTTCGTCCAAAATGCCCGGACGCAATTTAGCTGTGATTTGCTGCGTGCTTTGCACAGCCTGGTTAATCAAATCTGAAATCGTGGCCACTTTACTCTGTACCAGTGGATTATCGTTGCTAAATTGACGACACAGTAGAGAAATCTCGATCTTTAAAACAGTGAGCAATTGTCCCAGTTCGTCGTGAATTTCACGGGCGATCATGGAGCGTTCTTCTTCGCGAATGTCCTGTAGTCTGGAGGCTAAGTTGCGCAATTGCAAACTAAAGTTTTTTAAAGTCTGTTGCGCTCGTTTACGTTCCGAAACATCCCGAACAATGGAAAGCACAGTGGGCTGATCATGATACGAAAACAGGTGAGCGTTGATTTCCACCGGAATGCGGCGTTTGTCTTTACGCAGATATTCAATCTCGTAGATGACATGCCCTTCTTCCAACAGGCGTTGCGTAATAACGCGCTGCAATTTTCTGTATTCAGGGGGAATTAAGGTCAGGGGATTTAAATGTTCAAATTCTTCTCTGGAATAAAGGTATGTGTCGATGGCTTTTTGATTAACTTCAATAAATTTGCCGAAGCGTTGATCTGTTGTCAGACGATTGACAAAAACCGGGTCATTGGCTTTGTTAAACAGTAATTGAAAATGTTTTTCCTGCTGGGCAAGCTCTGTAATTTTGGTCATTAATTCCGTCTGGTCCTCAATGACTACCAACGCCTGGTAACGGTTCCCGTTCACCGGAAATGAATACCAGTGGATTTGCCACCACACGGTTTTCCCGAACCACAGCCGGGTTTTGATTGGCTGCGCCGGTTGCAAAATCTCTGTTTTGAAGGGTGCATCCCTGGGTAACAGATGTTTAAAGGGAGTGGATTCGTCAAAGAGGGTGTTTATGTTCCGACCCGAAAGTTCTTCTTGTGTTAAGTGCGCCTTCTGGCAAAAAGCCGGATTGGCTTTAAGAATCTGCTGGTCAGGGGTAAGGAGCGCCAAAGCGAGATCGGTGTTTTCCCAGAAATAGGTCTGCCAGAAATGTTGCTCTGCCAGCTGCTGTTCCAGTTTTTGGATTGTTTGCGCAGCCTGGAGCCACTGACCCTGGGCCTGCAAAAAGCGTTGCTCGGCTTCGACCTGTTGTTGCTTAAGCAAACGCAGCGATTCCTGAATGTGACGGATCAGCTCGTTAAAGGTTTTAGGCGCAGGCCTGGATTCAGGTAAATACTTAAATAAAAGGCGGGCCATGTTGCTCAAACCCGAGCGGTACTGCTGCCATTTAAATACAAGCCAGATAATCAGCGCAAGCAACAGGGCGTTGATAGCCCAGGGCAGTAAGGCGTTTTGTACAAACAGGTCCCCTGAAATTGCCAGATTGATGTGTCTTATGTATGAGAATGGGCCATTCAGGGTGACGCCGGGAGCGTAGGTAATAATTCCTGAAAGATCCACCAATCCAGGGGGATTAAGTCCATGCAGTTGTTGGAGAACACCGTTAGCAGAAATGGAAAGGAAAAAAAATACACTCACTGTAAAAATGAAGTTTTTGATTCTGGAATCAACCATGTACTATCATTGTTTTGGTTTACCTCAAATCGGAAGTTCAAGACGTTTCATTAGCTAAATGCAACTTTTTAAAACCATCGTGTCCCAAATATTTGAATTTATCGGCAATGTCTTCTTCATCGATAATTTCTTCATCGGTAATGTACTGGATGTCTAACAACCCACCGGCTTTGTAGCCTGTGCGTTGATAGTTAATTTCGTCTAGAGCCAGACTCCAGCCTTCAAACCAGTTGTCCAGTTCTCTTCGTTGTTCAGGCGTACCGGCAAAATGGACCAGCAGATCGATGTCGCTACCAGCCTGGGCCGTGCCTGTCTTTGAGCTGCCCAAAAGGTAAAGACCTTTTACGCCAAAACGTTTGGCGTCCAGCTGTTCGGCAATCCGGGTCGCCATTTGTTGACGCCATTGCCAGTGATCTGAAATAGACTGGCCAAAAAATTTACTCTCTTCCTGGGGCGTTAAATCCATTATGAATTCCTTGGAAGCAATGAGGCCCATGGCTTTTTCCTGGTCGCCATTCATCAAAATGTGGAAAAACAGACCGTTGCATTCAGAAGGCACATCGATCACATGCAATACTTTGTCCAGATGGGTGAACGCCGGTAAAAGTTCGTACAGGGCGTTGGGCGTTTTGGTGAAAAAATCTTCTTTAAAAACGACTTGTTCATCATCCGGATACAGAGGAAGATACTTAATGTTTGCTTCCACCAGATCCTGAAAGAAGTGTGTACCAAACGACAGATCGGGAACGTAATTGCCTTTACGTTTGGCGATTTCGATTAAAGCAGCCGTGTTATTAATATCCGAATAGGTGACGTTAACGCCCAGTTTAATGTCACCACGGCTGCCCCAGCGTCCTGGCCCCATCAGAATGAATTGCCGCTTTGGTAAAACCTTGTTTAGTTCGCTTACGGCCCGGCCAACCGTTTTTAATTCGTTGATGTCCGATATCTGCGAGTAGGCTTCGGGATTTACATAAACGATGAATTTAATGTTTGAAACAATACCATTGGTAATGTATTTGTTGGCTGTAAAGATGAGTTGCTTTTCGGGCACATCTTTAGGGAATTTAGCAGGTGCAGCAAATCGGGAATAACTTTGCGGGCGGCACTGCAGCAGATAAAAATGCTCTCCGTCATGAGCAAATTCAATATCAACCGGAGTAGCCAGCCTGTTTTGCAGGGTTTTGAGGACCTCTTTCATTTGCAGAATAAAATTGGTGTTTTCGATCAAACCGTGAAAGGTAATCACCAGTTCACTGTCTTCTAAACTGGTGTTGAAACCGATGTTGCGCAACATGCCCTGATCGTACACAGAAGCAATCTTTTCCAGTATGGGATACTCATATCCGTATTCTTTTAAAAGCGTGTCAATTTCTACGGTTTCGAACTGGCGAGTTTTTAGGTTGATTACATCGGCCTTGCGCGGAGTGTAGCGTACGATTTCGTCAACATTCACATTGGCCCTTAATCCGGGTTGAGCGGGAGCGATTAAAACCGGGTAGTCATCGCTCAAACGATCCACAGCTCTGGTTCCCAGGCCAACGACCAGACGCAACAAACCGTCTTCGCGTTTAATGCGCGGAGACCAGCGGAACTCATTATTGCTGAAGGCCACACCGGCAAAGGCGGGTAAAAAATAATCGCCGATCCGTTTGCCGACCACCTCCTGTATCATAATGCCCATCTCTTCGTGAAAATCGAGTAAGCCACGTTCGGCGCGATATTCAATGGGATCAGGCCCGATGGTGGAAGCATAGACTTCGGCAATGGCGTCCAATAACGCTTCCAGACGCTCGGCTTTACTGCCCTGATTGGCAATGAAAAGACTCTTGTATTTGCCGGAAAAAGCCGAACCCAGACGATCTTCTAACAGGCTTGAGCTGCGAACAATTAAAGGACGCTCGCCAAAATCATCCAATGCCATGGCCACCCCTTTAATGATTTCCGGCGGAAAGTGGGAGTTTTTAAAGAGCTGAATGACATGAGGATACTCTTTGCGCACCTCGCTGACCGGCTTGTACTTATGCTCCAGAAGCTCATCCAGATTATTGTAATGCATAAAGTAGATCATGGCATCAGAAGTAATATGCCATGTTTTTGGCGTTTTGATATTCTCAAACAGTTGTTTGCGGTCTTCCACAGATTTTAAAATTCTGTAAGCCAGAAACAAACCCGCGCTCTTACCACCTAATTTACCGTGGCTGCCAATGGGGAAGATCATGCGTTTTAGCAGTTCGTAAAAATCGCGTACATGTACATAGTTTTTGGCAATGTTGATGAATTCCAGCTGGTCGGTAAAAAAACGCCGAATCAGAGCGGCCCGCACACCGATTAGAGTAGAGGGAGTTAAGGCCATCCCTTCCGGATTGATCTGATAGTAGCGGCGTAATGCTTCGCTGATGTCGGTTAAGGAGCTATTGTTGTCCGAAGTGGCGCGAACCAGGAAACTGGTTTTATCTTCCTGAATCCATTGTTGAATCTTGCTCAATATTTCAGAATGTGGCAGATATCTGGAAGCCAGAACAAATATTTCTTTAGCGCGGCGATTAATATCGGCAGAACTTTCTTTCTTTAAAGGTTCGTTTACTTCACCGATAAGTTTAGATTCCTTATCAGAAGTAGCATAGGGATTGAATTGCTGAAGCATCTGATTGGCCTCGGAAACCCCTTTCCAGACCAGCAAATTTAACATTTTGCGAGCAATCCGCAGGTAGAGATCGGGATCGGTGCGCTTCAATAATTCCAGGATCACTTCCCACTCTTCAGAGCGGTGCCCCGAAATTCCCTTTTTGGTTGTCTTCCATTTGTCAAAAATTTTCTTGAGTTTGATGTACATGATGTGAAATGACAATCGTTGAGCCAGAACATCTACCAGATGTTTTTCATCCAGCAAAAAGGGCCCCACATCACAGGCCGGTTTTTTTTCGATGTAACAAACGCGGATCCAGCCCACCGGACGTTCCTGAAAAATCAAATCCGCATTAATGGCGTAAGGCGAATCTTTGTAGGAATCGGTCATGAATTCTTTGTTGTGATACTGGATTTTTACTTTACAGATCGCCGGGAACTGGAAAGCGGTAGGCAATAGATTGACAATGCGATTGAAAATGTCATCCAGTGTCAAGTCATCCTGATGAAGAATTTCTTCGATTTCGTAGAGAACATTCAGCTCCTTTACCCGTTCTTCCAGAGTATCAATCAATTTATCAATGGATTGGATATTTTTTTTAAGCGTCATGTTTCACCCAAAAATTAAATGTCTGTAAAGGTTGATTCGTTCAATTCTTAATATCAAAGATAAGAAATCCGGCGGCCAATTGCCACCGGATTTGATGGGAGGGAGGAGCTTGTAGTTGGCCAATTAAACCCATCCGCGATCTTTACAGGCCTGAGCCACGCGTTCAATGGCAATGATGTAAGCGGCGTCGCGCATGTACAATTTTCGCTTGTCCGCCAGGTTTGTTACAGACCAGAAAGCGGAAGTCATTTTATCGTCCAGACGCTTCAGCACTTCCTCCTTGGTCCAGTAAAAATTTATGTTGCTCTGCACCTGTTCAAAATAACTGCAGGTTACGCCGCCGGCATTGGCCAGAAAATCCGGAATGACAAAAATACCCCGTTTCTCAAGAACCGCATCCGCTTCCGGAGTTGTGGGCCCGTTCGCGCCTTCGGCAACCATCTGTACGCGTTCACTGATGCGCTCCACATTTTCCTGGGTGATCTGATTTTCCAGAGCGCAGGGCAGCAACACATCCACTTCCTGTTCGATCCATTTTTCGCCCGGCAATACTTCATAGCCCAATTTTTGCGCTTTGTCTTTGTCAATGCCCCCAAAACGATCGGTGATGCTACGTAATTCCTGCAGATCGATTCCGTCCATTCTGCGAAAAGCGTAGGAGGTTTGATCGTTCTGATCCCATGAAGAAACACAGACCACTTTACCACCTAATTGCGTAAATTTTTCAATGGCAAACTGAGCCACATTGCCAAATCCCTGCACGCTGGCCACGCTGTTTTCTATTTGCATGTTCAGATGTTTCATAGCTTCCCGTACGGTAAAGATCAGGCCGTAGCCTGTCGCTTCGGTGCGCCCTAAGGAACCGCCCATGCCTACGGGCTTTCCGGTAATAAAACCAGGGAAGTGACCGCCTGTGAGCGTTTCAAATTCGTCCAGCATCCAGAGCATGTGTTGGGCATTGGTCATAACGTCCGGAGCCGGTACATCGGCTACCGGCCCTACGTTTTTGTAAACCTGGCGTACCCAACCCCGACTGATTTGTTCCTGCTCTCTGGCGCTGAGATTGTGTGGATCGCAGATAACCCCGCCTTTGCCTCCGCCCAGCGGCAAATCGGCCACGGCGGTCTTCCAGGTCATCCACATGGCCAGGGCGCGCACGGTGTCAATGGTTTCCTGGGGATGAAAGCGAATACCGCCTTTAGCCGGACCACGGGCATCGTTGTGCTGCACACGAAAACCACGGAATATTTTGACGCTACCGTCATCCATACGTACTGGAATGCTAAAATGGTACTCTCTTATTGGATTGCGTAACAGGTCGCGTGTTGCCTGATCAAGACCGATCAAATCGGCTACTTTATCAAATTGTTTTTGAGCCATTTCAAAAGCGTTGAATGATTTTTCCGCCATAGTCTTTCCTCTCCATTAATGAGTTAAATATCTGAATATTGCCTGTAAAAGAGCTATAATTTAAACATTTATTTTGCAAAATGAAATTTCTTTATTTATTCAGCAAGGTCGAATGTAATTGGCAATAAGTGATCTTTAATTTATTGATTTTACAATAATTAATTTTTTGGGGATGCGGGCAAAAGGAGCTTTTAATGAGTATAGTTTCAAAAAAAAGAAAAATATCACGATTTAGGCCAGGTTGAACCGGCGCCGGATTTTTAGAAAATAGGTGTTTTGTTGACAAGGGATTCCCTGTTTTTCCGAAATGGGGCGAGGCGGAAGTTCAGGCCGCGTGTGTAATGGATTCCCCGAATGACAGGCGGCAGGGGCTTTTAGAATACTTCCTTCAAAACTTATAATCCCGCTTAGCGGGATGCTAAAATTTTTATGCTGTATGAGAAAGTAAAAAGGTTGAGTTGTTGAGTTGTTTAATTGTCGAATGGTCTGGCGGGCCCGTCCTCAAAAATCGGGATTTGGAATGACGCTCGGCACGAAGCCTCACTGATGTCATTTCGACCGATGCGCGGAGCGAAAGCGACGTGCAGAGCGGAGAAATCATATGGCGGAATATCTTCCCCGAACGTGTCATTCCGGCCGAGCACAAGCGAGAGCCGGAATCTCTTTAATCAAATATGGGATTCTTCCTCCCGATGAATTGAGATTAAGAATGACACTCATCACCATTTAACTATTCAACCATTCAACTAATTAACTATTACACACATGCACTTTTCCACGCTTGTGTCTGCCAGTAGAAGTCTCGAGCTGAAGCTCGAGTTACGTCTGAAGCGGAATTCTGAATGACATGGCGGCACAGGCCTTCACCGTCTGGGCAAAACTTGCGCTTTCACGAATTCAAATTATTGTAATTTTTCAGCAATGTGAATGATTTCCGAAAACGATTCGGCCTTCAGACAGGCTCCGCCTACCAGGGCTCCGTCAATATCTTTCTGGCTTAACAGTGATTGGGCATTTTCTGGCTTAACACTTCCGCCATACTGGATGATCACTTTTTCTGCCACCTCAGCGCCGTACAATTCGGCCAACAGCTTCCTGATTTCGCTGTGCACCTCCTGCGCCTGCTGCGGAGTAGCCGTTTTCCCCGTACCAATAGCCCACACCGGTTCATAGGCAATAATGATTTTACTCATCTGCTCGGCGTTTACTTCTTTAAGAGCGCCGCGAATCTGTTTATGGACTACCTTTAAAGTAATATTCGACTCCCGTTCAGAAAGCGTTTCTCCGACGCAAACAATAGGTTTTAGTCCATTTTCCAGCGCAGCATGGACTTTCTTGTTCACCGTTTCATCGGTTTCGCCAAAATATTGTCTTCTTTCAGAGTGGCCGATGATTACGTAATCGGAGCCGGTGCTTTTGATCATCCCTGCGCTGATCTCTCCGGTAAAAGCGCCCTCTTTTTCCCAGTACATATTTTGCGCCCCAAGATGAATCTTGGAATCACCGACGATTTCAAAGACCGGAGCCAGGGCTGTAAATGGCGGACAGATGATAATTCTCGTTTTGGTAATATCCATGGTTTTAATGCGAATCTGGTTGGCCAATTGCATGGCCTCGCTATTGGTTTTGTGCATTTTCCAGTTTCCGGCAATCACAATCTGGCGTTTCATTGCTAAATCTCCTGAATTTGGTTAAAAAATACCTGTCAGAATTCGATTGTTCCAAAGGCCATAAATTTTACAATCCCTCCCAGAAAGGCTGCCCGTTTTTTACCAGGAGGGAAAGAACACATCATTCCAGGCTGGTTCTAAAATTCGGGCGCTCCTGCTACACATCGCTGAGTGCAGCGATGCCAGGCAACTCCTTACCTTCTAAAAACTCCAGCGAAGCGCCGCCCCCGGTTGAAATGTGCGTGAATTGATCTTCCATGCCAAACTTGGCCACAGCCGCAGCGGAATCGCCGCCGCCCACCACACTAATAGCGCCTTTTTGGGTAGCCCGGGCAATGGCTTCCGCCACCTTGCGTGTGCCGATTTCAAAATTGGGCATCTCAAACACACCAACGGGGCCATTCCAGACAATGGTTTTAGCTGACAAAATTTTCTCCGAAAACAAGCGAATGGTTTCAGGCCCGATGTCCATGCCCATATAATCAGCGGGGATTTCGGTTACCTTCACCACTTTTCGCTTTGCCTCATTATCAAATTGATCGGCAGCCACCACATCCACCGGCAGCAAAAAGTCGATCTGCTTCTCTTTGGCTTCATTCAATATCTCTTTGGCCATTTCAATGCGCTCTGCTTCCAGTAAAGACTTCCCTATTTCCAGACCCTGGGCTTTAAAAAAGGTGTAGGCCATTCCTCCGCCGATGATTAAGACATCCACTTTATTAAACAGATTTTTAATCACATCAATTTTGCCAGAAATTTTAGCGCCGCCCAACACAGCCACAAAAGGTCTGGTGGGATTTTCAATGGCCTGGCCCAGATATTTTAACTCTTTTTCAATCAAATAGCCGGCCACACATTGATCAAAATAGCGGGTTACGCCCACAGTAGAAGCGTGGGCCCGGTGAGCAGTTCCAAAAGCATCATTGATGAACAGATCACAGCCTTCGGCCAGTTGGCGGGCAAATTCAGGATCGTTGTCCGTTTCTTCTTTATGAAAGCGTAAATTTTCCAGCAACAACACTTCGCCCGGTTTAAGGGCAGCCTTCATTTTTTGCACCTCAGGGCCAACGCAATCCGGAGCCATTTTAACGTCCACTTTCAATAATTCGCTTAACCTCTTGGCCACAGGCAACAACCGCAATTCTTCTTTTACCTGCCCCTTGGGTCGCCCTAAATGGCTACACAATACCGCAGCGCCGCCCTCCTGCAACACCTTTTTAATCGTTGGCAACGAGGCTACAATGCGCCGATCATCCGTAATTTCACGATGTTCATTCAAAGGAACGTTAAAATCACATCGAATCAGAACCTTTTTACCTTTCAAGTCGAGCTGATCTATGGTTAACTTGGCCATCTCCATTCTCCTGATTTACTGATCCCACAAAACAAAAAGAGAGGCAACCTGCGCTGCCCCTCCTTTTTAAATTTACATGCTCGCCATTTTTTTAAGCAGATCAACACAGCGGTTTGAATATCCCCACTCGTTGTCGTACCAGCTTAACACCTTAACCTTATTGCCCTCCATAACCGCAGTGGATTGTGCATCAAAAATGCTGGAGTGTGGATTGCCAATAATATCTACGGAGACAATCGGGTCTTCACAATATTCCAGAATGCCTTTCATTTTACCATTGGCTGCCTCTTTCATGGCCGCATTAACCTCATCGACAGTAACCTCTTTTTCCAGTTCAGCAACCAGATCGACCAGAGAGCCATCCGGAGTTGGCACCCGTACAGCCATTCCATCCAGACGACCATTCAGTTCAGGAATCACTTTACCAACCGCTCTTGCTGCGCCGGTTGTGGTAGGAATCATGCTAACCCCGGCAGCACGCGCCCGACGCAAATCTTTGTGCGGCAAGTCTAAAATCCTCTGGTCATTGGTGTAGGAATGAATGGTTGTCATTAAGCCCCATTTCACCCCAAACGCATCCTGCAATACCTTTACCACAGGTGCAAGACAGTTGGTCGTACAGGAAGCGTTAGAAACGATGAGGTCATTCGCCTTCAAGGCATCGTCGTTCACCCCTAAAACAATGGTATTATCAATTTCATCTTTGGCCGGCACCGTTAACAACACCTTTTTAGCCCCGGCTTCAAGGTGTTTGGCCACCTTTTCACGCGTTCTGAACACACCGGTTGATTCAACCACATACTCCACTCCCAATTCTTTCCAGGGTAATTCCGCCGGATCTTTAACTGCTAAAACCTTTACCTTGCGATGCCCGGCAATCAGGTAATCGCCTTCAGCTTTGACTTCAGCCGGAAACTTGCCATGAACCGAATCATATTTCAAAAGATGGGCCAGGGTTTTGGAATCGGTTAAATCATTGATGGCCACAAATTCTATGTCCTTATCCTCAAAGGCTGCTTTAAAAACCAGACGCCCGATGCGTCCAAAACCGTTAATAGCTACTTTAATACTCATTTCTGTTCTCCTTTGTATTTAGTTATTTTTCAGGATTTCTTAAAAGCTGCAAACTAAAAAATGCACTGAATAAAGTCAAGTAAAACGTTATAAAATTCACTATTTCTGTATCTATTTTTATTTGCCCTTTATTCAAGTTTCGGTTAAATTTTTATATGTTATTAATTATTAAGGTATTATGAAAAGAAAATCTTTACTCATCAAAAACGGACTCATTGTTACCGTTAATCCGCGCATGGAAATTGTATCGGGAGATTTACTGATTGAAGATGGGAAAATCACGGCCATTGCTCCCCAACTCGATTTACCTGACGGAGAAATTTTCTACGCCGATGGTCTGATCATTGTTCCTGGCTTTGTGCAAACGCACATTCACCTGGGGCAAACCCTTTTCCGCAATTCTGCCGAAGACCTCTCTTTGCTGGATTGGCTTGAACAAAAAATCTGGCCTGGCGAGGCGGCCCTCAATCCGCAACGCTTACGTTTAAGCGCATTGTTAAGCATCGCCGAATTGATCAAAGGAGGCACCACCACCATTCAGGACATCGGGATCGTAAAACATGCGTATATTCTGTTCGAAACCATCGCCCAAACGGGCATTCGAGCCATCAGCGGAAAAATGTTGATGGATTTAGGCGATGGCCCTTCAGAACTTATTGAGCCAACTGAAAAAGCGCTGCGCGAAACAATCCTTCTGTTTGAAAAATGGCATGGTTTTGATGACGGGCGCATTCAATATGCCTTTTCTCCGCGCTTTGTGCTATCATGCAGTGACCAGCTACTGAAAGAAGTTGCAACCCTGGCTTCAGAATTGGGAGTCGCCGTTCACACCCACGCTTCTGAAAACCGGAGTGAAGTCAAACTGGTCGAAGAACGTTTTAATATGAGCAATATCCAGGTTTTTGAACACTTTGGCCTGACCGAAGCAAAGCTTCGTCTGGCGCACTGCGTATGGACCGATGAAACCGACCGACAGCTCATGCAAAAATATGACATCAAGGTGTTGCATTGTCCTTCGGCAAATTTGAAATTAGGCTCAGGCATTGCGCCCATTCCGGATTATCTGGAACGGGGAATCAATGTTTCTCTGGGAGCCGATGGCGCGCCCTGCAATAACAATCTGGACATTTTCACCGAGATGCGCCTGGCTGCGTTAATTCAGAAAGGATTGCATGGGCCCCGCAGCATGCCGGCGCCAACCGTCTTCAAATTAGCTACCATCGACGGCGCCCGAGCTCTGGGCCTCGAAAAAGAAATAGGAAGTATTGAAGTCGGCAAAAAGGCTGATCTGGTATTCATAAAAAGAGATCAAGTTCATTCCATTCCTGACGAAAATATCTACGCCAAATTGATTTTTTCGGCCGGGGCATCCGATGTCAGACATGTAATGATCAATGGACAATGGGTACTGAAAGATCGGCAATTGCTTACCATTGACGAGGACAAACTTTTAAAGAGCATGAAATGATAGCGGCCTTTGCACAACACACAAGTGTGGTTTTTACTGCCGCATTCCTTTCTCATTTTGCCCCGAAGCCGGTACAACGGACAGCTGATCTTTAAATAAAATTATGATTTTTCTTAGAATTGAGCTAAATTAAATTATTACAGTCAAGAATGTGTAAGGGTAATCAATAGCCCAGGAGTAAGTCATGAAGCGTATGATACTGCTTTCATTTTCGTTTTTTGCTCTTTTCATCTTGTTTCAATCCTGCAGCAGCAAAAAAGATACCGTTTTACAGGAAACACGTTCACCGGAACAAATCCTGCAGGATGGCGATCTGCTGTTTGCACAGGGACAATACCAGAAAGCGCTGGACACCTATCAAAGATTACTTATTTTTTATCCGACCTCCGAATTGGATATCGACACCAAATTACGAATGGCCGAATGCTACAATAAATTAGAGAAATATGAAAAACAGATGGATATTCTTCTACAAATTCTGAAAGAAAATTTGGTGCCCGAAAAAGTTCCAGCCATCTATGTGCAAATTGGTCAATATTATGAAGAAGCGGCGCGCTTTAATCCGCAGAATGCCGACTCCGTGGATTACAAAACAGCGCTGGAATATTATCGGAAAGCCGTGAACTACCAGGATAGTAATGATGAATGGAGCAAAGCCGAGGCCAAATATCGTATGGGTCTGGTCTACGCAAAATTGGGTTTAATCGATCAGGCACGCGAAGCATATGAAAAGGTGCTGACCGAAAATCCGGAAACGCCTTTTGCCGTTCTGGCGCAAATGAAACTGCAGAATCCACAAAACCTTTCCGAACTGTCCACCTTCCCGGATTCTGTGGAAGCGTACAAAGCTCAGCTCGGGGCCTTGTTGCAATCTGAGGCAGAACAACCCCAACCGGAAGAGAATACTCAGGTGCCATCCTTGCAGGAATTCATGCAACAGGCGCCAGCCGCCCCTGATACCACTCGGGTTGCTCCCACGCCCACAACCACGGACACGACCGATACTACCGGACAACTTTAAATCGACTTTACTGGAATGAAAATAGGCATTGGCTCTCAGAATAGGACAAAAATCGAGGCGGTAAAATCGGCTTGCGCCAGATTGCAGAAGAACTTTCCCTCTTTTTCTTCCGAAAGTCTGGAGTTTGTTCCGCTCAGCACGCAAACGCCCATTCCGGACATGCCCCTTTCTGTAGAACAAATAATTGACGGCGCTGTGCATCGCGCCCGGTATGTCTTTGAGCACATCCCTCAACTTGATTTTGCAATAGGTCTCGAAGGCGGTACGTTTCCCGTAACCACGCCGGCCCTGGCACCGGACATCTTGTATTTTCTTCAAAATTGGGTGTATGTTTACGATGGGGAAAGAGGATTTTTAGGAAGCTCCCCGGCCCTGTCCCTGCCTGACGAAATTGTCCGGCAACTGTACGCAGAGCACCGCGAGCTGGCTGAAATCATTGACCAATTTAGCGGCAAACACGACGTGCGTTCCAATCAGGGCGCCTTTGGTATTTTAACGCATGATCTCCTGACGCGCACCGCCTCATTCGAAATGGCTGTCATCAATGCCTTTACCCCTTTTTTCAATCCCGATTACGGATTGACGTCCTGAGCCCCTGTCTCACTTAAAAAATCTTCTGATCTTTTCCATCCAGCCGCGACGCAGCAGGGCAATGGCCAGAATAATGAACAGAGTGCCGGGAATGATAGGAATGATGGCTCCGGACATGCCCAGCAAAACCAGAACAATGGCCCACAAAATTTTCTTTTTGCGAAAGGCCTTAATCTCTGTTAGTAAATCCTTTTTTTGTTCATTTTTCATCTTTAAAGCCGCACATATTTATGTTCAAGACGCTGAAGGTCGATCGCCTCAAACACCTTCTGCAACCACCCACTGCCGAACTTGTTCAAATAATACAACGGGCTTAGTACCCTCTCCTGCGGTTTTCCCTGCGGAAAGAAATACTCGTGAATGGTTTGCAACTGTTCGATGGTCTTCTCATGTTTTTGACGCCAGGCCTTTTCCAGTCGGCCACTCATTTTTTGCAGCGTGTTTTCCATGTTTTTAAAGGATTTATTTACCACGGCACTCAGGGTGGGGTCCACATCTCTGGCCATTTCTTCAAAACGATTCCTACTCTCTTTTAGATGGGCACTGAGTTGCCGGACTTCGCCCTCCAGCACCTCCAGGTGTGAACTTCTCAATAAGCTTTTGCTCCACGCATTAAAATCCGCTGTAACCTGTGCGGGTTGCAATTGGAATTTTTGCAGCAGACGCTCTATTCGGGGTTCGATTAATGTGGCAGAAAACCTGGGCTGAACATGGGGCATGGTTAATTGAAACGCGTTAAAGGCTTTTTTGAGTTGTGCCCAGTAGGCTAATTCACCCGGCCCGGCCACATAGGAGATGACCGGCAACATAAAGCTCTGCCATAGGGGACGCGTCAACACGCCACACGAAAGGCGTTCCGGATTTTGCTCCAGACGTTCAATCAACTGCCTTGCCGTGTACTCCTGATTTTCTCCATAAATCTGGAACATACCCCCTGCCTTACGCAGCACAGGTTGTCGTATCTTTCCCTGCACCAGGTAAAACAGATAGCTACGATTGCTCTGCAAAGGCACCTGAGGTTTGGCCATGCGCTTTGTTTGCTCCTCAAGCGCGGACAGCAACAGCTCATTTTGTTCGATGATCTTCTGAAAAAAAGGCAGGCTCTGGCGCTTGACAGCCGCATCGCCCGGATTGAAAAACAGCAACCCTCTGGGCCCTAATATCTGCTGCAAATGATTTTTAAAACTCAGCAGCCAATTCTGGCCTGGCTGGTAAATTGTGCGTAAGGTTTCCATTAAGGGCAGACTAAACTCGGTAGGCTGGAGCATCTGTTCCACTTGCTCCAGAATATCCGGGAACGATTCCGGCAGGCTCCTTTGCCCCACCGGTAAGCGCAACGGCCCATCGCCTTCAACTTTAATTGTTTGCAATCTGTTCAGGCGATCGAACACAAAGGCCTGATTTACTTCTTCAAAATCGTGATCTTCGCTTTCCAACCAGAAAACGGGAACTGTGGTAAAAGAGCTACCCGTTGCATTCAGGGCCTGACTTAAGGCGATTGCGCTTAAGGCTTTGTAAATAATGAAGAGCGGTGAAACAAACAGCCCCAATTGTTGCCCGGTTACAACCAGCAACACCTCTTTGCTGTTCAGTTTTTCCAGATTTTCTTTTTGGGCCGCGAAAGGCGCCGCTTTATTCTGAGCCAGTAAAGCATCTAAAAGAAAAGGTTGTTTTTGGGCCAAAACTTCGTCGGCAAGACAGTTCCAGTCTGGTTTTAAAGGCTGGTTAAAAAACTCCCTGATGCTTTGTTCATCGTTTAAATAATCTTGAACTATTTTTTTCATCTTTCACCTTTTCCGGGCCAGTACAATGAATCTTGGGCTGGATGCCTGCTGAAACGTTCGCCCCCGATAATCCCCCATCTGCTTCAGCACTTCAAACCCGGCCTTATTCAGCAAAGAAAGCAGTTCGGAGGGCTCATAGAGGCGCACCGATTCATAAAATTTTTTAAGGGAATTATTTTCCGAAATCACAATGGTCTTTTCTACGCGGTTGCCGGTAATTTCCCGCTGTTCCGTAATCGTTTTTTCACCCACTTTGCGCTCGCTCCTGGGTTGGAGATGGTTTTTAACGAAAGGCGCATTCAGATAATCGAAAAACAGGTGCCCGCCCGTTTTTATGATTTTATTAAATTGAAGTAGCACCTCAAAATTTTCTTCATCTGAAAAAAAATAGCCGAAAGAAGTAAAGAGACTGAGCACAATATCAAAAGTTTGCTTAAAGGGCAATGCCCGAAGATCGCCACAAACAATTTTGAAATGACAGTTTTGCCTGGCCTGCTGCAACAAAAACACAGAGAGGTCCACACCGAACACCTGTTCCGAATATTTAGTCAGAGCGCAGGCATGGCGTCCATTGCCACACGCAGCATCAAGAATTCTGCTTTTTCTGAAAATGGGAATGTGTTTAATAATCAAATGCACCAGGTCCCGTGCGTCCTGTTCATCCCGATGGGCGTAAACTTCGGTGTATTCCTGGCCAAACCACTGTTTGAACCAGTTCTTTTTAGATCCATCCTTGATCAACGTACCAGGCCAATGTTTGTTTAACTCCGGTTTCAATATCCGTGCTGGTTTCAAAGCCCAGCTCCTTTTTAATTTTTTGAGGCGAGCAAATCCAGAAATCCGGTAAAAGCTCCGCCACCTTCTGGCGGTTAATAATCGAAGGCTTTTTGATTATTTTGCTCCAACTTTCGGCAACGGCAGCGATCACTTTTACCGCCATCAGAGGAATGGGAACATGGATGGCCCGGGAATGGAAAAAATCAAGCGTATGACGGGCCAGTTCATCCCAGGTGTAGGGTCGCTTATCGGCCACAAAATAGATTTGATTCTCGGCCTTCGGATGATCGGCCGCCCGTACAATGGCATCGACCAGATCTTTTACATAAACAAAACTCAGATACTTGTCTTTGTTTTGCCATTTAGGAATGATGCCCCTTTTGACCGATTGAAAAAACTGTAAAACATCGGTATCTCGAGGCCCATAAACAGCCGAGGGCCGAATAATGGTAAAAGGGAGTTTTTCCTTTTTCTGAATCACATACTGTTCGGCCATCCATTTACTCTTTCCATATTCGCTTACCGGATGGGGTTCATCCATTTCCGTAATGGGTTCAAGCGATGGAGAAGGGCCGGCAGCAGCCTGTGAGCTGATCAGCACAAAACGTTTGATGGGAAGGCTATGCTCTACAATAACATCGACCAGCTTTTTGGTGCCTTCAAAATTGACTTTGTAGTAATCTTCATTCTTTAAAGCCTTGGTCACGGCTGCTCCATGGATGACTAAATCAATATCTTTTAGCCCGTTTACCAGATTGTCGGGATTTTCAAGGCTACCGTAAAAGCCCTCCAGATTCAGATGGGCAATCCAGCGTAGATTACTGCTGGTTCGCAAAAAAGCCCTTACCAAATGTCCTTGTTGCAGTAAGGCTTCGGCCAGATGGCTGCCCACAAAACCCGTGGCCCCTGTTAAAAAGATTTTCACTTTTTTCCCTTTTTGCTTTGATTTGTTTATTCAGCTATATTAAAGAAGATATGAAAAATTCGCAATCTTTATTGGATTTTTTTTTGCATTTATTGGAATAAATTTGCGAATTTATTAAAATTCGATTGAGTGTTTAATATTGGCTGGAGGTTTTTTTGGATATCTTCGAAAAATGTCGACAATTCACACGTGCAAAAGAAGCGATTGAGGCAGGCATCTACCCCTATTTCAGGCCCCTGTCCGGAAATGACGGCCCCCGTGTTTACATGGATGGCCGTGAAATTATTATGATTGGTTCCAACAATTACCTGGGGCTTACGCACGATCCCAGAGTAATTGAAGCAGCTATTCAGGCCACCCGGCAATATGGAACCAGTTGTTCAGGTTCCCGTTTTTTAAATGGCACACTCGATTTGCACCATGAGCTGGAAAACAAAATAGCGCGCTTTATGAATCGCGAAGCTGCTTTGATTTTTAGCACGGGTTACATGGCCAATCTGGGGGGCATTGCCACTCTGGCCGGAAAAGACGAGTATTTAATATTAGATAAGTCGGATCATGCTTCCATTTACGCTGGCACTCAGGCCGCCCATGGAGCCATTATCAAACGCTTTCGTCACAACGATACCGAAGCCCTGGAACGAATTCTCTCTCAACTTGAATATGAGGTACCCAAACTGATCGTCAGTGATGGGGTGTTCAGCATGGAAGGCGACATTGTCCGCCTGGCGGAAATGATCCCCCTGGCCCGCAAGTACAACGCCCAAATTTACATTGATGAAGCGCACGGAGTGGGCGTGCTTGGCAAGCACGGGCGCGGGGCCTGCGAATACCTGGGGCTGGAAAAAGAGGTCGATATTGTCATGAGCACGTTCAGCAAATCGTTGGCCAGCATTGGCGGTTTTGTGGCCGGCCCTCAATTTGTCATTGATTACATGAAACATCATGCCCGGCCGCTCATTTTTTCGGCTGCGCCAACACCTGCAGCCACAGCAGCCGTAATTAAAACCCTGGAAATCATCGAATCGGAACCGGAGCACATGCAGCGTCTTCACCAGATCAGCGACAAAATGCGTTACGAATTCCGGCGCCTGGGATTTGACATCGGCGATAGCAAAGACACGCCCATCATTCCACTTTACATCCGCGATGATGATCTGACCTTCATATTCTGGAAACGCCTCTTTGAGGAGGGCGTTTACAGCAATGCCGTCATTAGTCCGGCTGTGGCTCCAGATCAGGCATTGATCCGTACCAGCTACATGTCCACGCACACAGACGAGGATATGGAAAAAGTGCTGGAAATTGCTGCCAGAGTTGGTAAGGAATTGGGTATCATTTAATCATAAAGGACCTTAGCCATGGCTACCGAAGTTTTTGCCGTTCGCACCAAAAAGGAGTTTAAAAAATTTCTCAATCTGGAATGGGAAATAAACCGCAACACTCCCAATTGGGTCAGTCCCCTGCGTATGGAACGGGCTAAACTGCTGGACACAAAGAAG
The DNA here is from genome assembly GCF_056497305.1 of Caldithrix sp. NCBI lineage: Bacteria > Pseudomonadati > Calditrichota > Calditrichia > Calditrichales > Calditrichaceae > Caldithrix > Caldithrix sp. The sequence goes on from NZ_JBSMDE010000163.1 coordinate 33,874, forward strand.
AATCCCTTTTATCAACACGCCGAAATTGAGATGTTCCTGGCTGTCAAAGATGGAGAAGTGGTCGGACGCATTGCAGCCCTGACCAATGAAAATCACAATGCTTTCCACGGCGATAAATGGGGCTTTTGGGGGTTTTTTGAAAGCATTAACGATCCGGAAGTTGCAACTGCGCTTTTCAAAGCTGCGGCAGAATGGCTGAAAAGTAAAAATAAAGATACGATGATCGGCCCCATGAACCCTTCAACCAATGATGAATGTGGCTTATTGATTGAAGGATTCGACACCCCGCCATTCGTAATGATGACACACAATCCGCCATACTACCCTGCGTTGGTTGAAGGTTTTGGCAATACCAAGATTAAAGATCTCTATGCCTGGTATTTGCCCACAGAAACCGCGCTGACTCATATTACCGACAAACTGGAGCGCATTGCCAATAAGATCAAAGAACGCCACAGCATCACCTTTCGAAATGCTGAATTAAAACACCTGAAACGGGAAGTAAAACTGATTAAAGAAATTTACAATGACGCCTGGAGTAAGAACTGGGGCTTTGTACCATTTACGGACCAGGAAATTGACTATCTCGCCGACCAGCTTAAACAGATTGTAGACGAAGATCTGCTCATCCTGGCCATGAAAGGCGACATGCCTGTGGCTTTCAGTTTAACCATTCCCAATATCAATGAAATTCTGGCGCAAATCCCCAATGGCCGGCTATTTCCCACCGGCATTTTTAAACTGCTGTTCGGCTTTAAAAAAATTAAAACAGCTCGGGTAATTACCCTCGGCGTGCGAAAAGATTTTCAACATTTAGGACTGGGTTCCATTTTTTACATTGAAACCATTAAACGCGCCGCCCAAAAAGGTATTGTTGCCGGAGAACTGTCCTGGATCCTGGAAGATAACCACGCCATGAACAGCGCAATTCAGGCCTTAGGTTCCGAACTGTACAAACGCTATCGGATCTATCAGTACCCCCTGTAAATTTTTGAGCAGACTGGCGTAAACGGACGTTTTGAAGCCTATTTCAAAACTGCGGGCCCTGCGTTTTTCATTGGGCCTCCTGGCAATTTACCAACCATTGGTAAATTTTAGCTAACAGCAGCAATTTTATTGACTTATTACAAATAGATTGATATATTCTTTTTAATAAATTATTGCATGGGGAGGCAAATATGAACATCAGAAAATGCTCTTTTCTTTTATTAATTTTTTCCTTTTTGCTTTTTAGCTGCGCCGGTTCGCGTAAAAAACAAGAGGCTCCGACAACAGATACTTCTCAACAACAAGAATTAACCGACATAGAAAAATTATTGGGAATTGAGACCCCTACTGCGGAGACAAAAAAAGAAAGTAAGCCCAAACCAAAAGAAAAACTCGATTTACTTGATGAAAACGAAGTAGCCAATCCGGATCAGTCCATGGCAGCCGCTGCCGCCTTAACGCCGGCGGAAAAGAAAAAATACGAACAGCGTATTCAAAATTTGCAACGTCAGCTCAAAGATAAAGACCGTTTAATCCAGCAGCTAAAAGATCAACTGGCACAGCAAAGTCAAAAAATTGAACAATTAAGCTCCCAAAAAGGTGCGAACGAGCTCTACATTCCTTCTGCATCTAACCTCTCTGCACCTGCTGCTTTAGGAGATTATGAACAGACCTACCAGCAGGCGCGACAGGCCTTTGAATCCAGAGATTATCAGACAGCCCTCTCCTTGTTCCAATCGCTTTTAAGCAAAAACGCCAACCATCCTCTGGCTGATAACGCGCAGTACTGGATTGGTGAATGCCACTACGCATTGAGGCAATACGACGCCGCCATTCTTGATTTCCAGAAAGTATTCACTTTTCCCAATTCCAATAAAGCGCCAGATGCCCAGTTTAAACTGGTGCTGTGCTATTTAAAAAAGGGCGACATGGAAAAAGCACGGGAAGAGTTTGAGCGCTTACGCACCGATTATCCGGACAGCCCTTATGTGGATCGGGCCACAAAAATTTTGTCTAAATATTAAACCTTTTTGGGACTTCAAACAATTTTTCAGAATAGAGCGGGCAGCAAGCCCGCTTTTTTTTGTAACCGCGATTGCTCCTCCATTTTTTATCTCCTGTACAACTTCTGCAAAATTAAACTGTGGCTGTCATTCTGAAGAGTCCCGAGGATCGGAACGACGAAGAATCCACTGTTTTTATTTAATTTACAAGATTCTTCGCTTCGCTCAGAATGACAATCAATGCAATTTTGCAGAAGTCTATAGCTCCTGTAATTATTCTGCCATAGAACGCACAGAGGAATCAAAAAAACACAGAAAGAAATTAATAAGTTCGGCTCAATTAGGCCAATAGCAGTTCGCTTTACCAAAAAGAAAGGTTCAATGCTAAGCCGGTCAGGTCAGAGCAAGGCAGAAGAATCTCTTCAGCGTATGGCTGGTCTCCTTTTGGCGAGCGCGGGGGAAAACAGGGCGCTAAGCGATCGGCCCGGATCGCTTAGCGCCCTATGGTGGGGGTTCTATTTTGCTTAATGATTCAACATGGCTTCAATGCGCTCGATGGGATACGATTTTTCGTAAAGGTCCAGAATCATTTGTAAACGTCTGACTCCATATCGCGTAAACTTGTAATTATTTTTCTGCACCGGAAATACCAGTCCCATTCTAATAAAACGTTTAACAACCTCCTGGCTAACGCCTAATTGTTGCGCAACATCGTTAAGTTCATATAGCTCGCTCTGCATTCCTGAAACCTCCTTGCTATTTCCTTATTAACAAGGTCGGAAGTTTAGTCCAATTCTTTAATGCGTTACATCTAAGCATAAGTGGCTAATTTTTAAAGAATAAAGTACCTGTTTCAAAAACTCCGTTTTTAAGCCCTGATTTTTTGCGATACGTCACAGGGCTGCGTCTCAATCCATCTGCTTACGCAAAAAGGCCGGAATTTCCAGGTTTTCTGGATCGTTCTCCATTTCTTCCTCTCCAAAGAAGAAAAAATTGGGCTGCGAAACATTTAACAGTTCACTCTTCTTTTTCAACGCCTTTCTCTTAAACGTTGGTTTATCGTATTCCTTGAAATCGGTGGACTCCCGGGTTTCGTCAATAGCCGGTTCGGGTTCTTGCGTTTCAGGTTCTTCAGGTTCTTTCGCTTCTTCCTGCTTGGGTTGATGTAAAATTTCGGCTTGCTCCAATTCCTTGTTGAAACCCGTTGCAATCACGGTTACGCGCAACTCTTCCGTTAAATTTTCGTCAATCACCATGCCAAAGATGACATTGGCCTGATTGCCCACGGCTTCCTGAATGACCGTTGAAGCCTCGCCGACCTCATGCATGGACATGGTTGGGCCGCCGGTAATATTGATCAGCACGCCGCGCGCACCGGAGATATCCACGCCATCCAACAGCGGACTGGAAATGGCTTGCTCGGCTGCCGTAATCGCCCGATTTTCTCCAATGCCCACGCCGGTTCCCATCAGGGCATCGCCCATGCCCTGCATGATGGTTTTGATGTCCGCAAAATCGAGGTTGATGTAACCGTGAACATTAATCAAATCGGAAATACTGCGCGTAGCCTCCAGCAGAATGGAATCCACCGCTTTGAAAGCAGCCACAACCGAAGTGTTTCGTTCAATGATTGAAAACAGACGGTCGTTCTGAATTACAATAATGGTATCCACGCGTTCCCGCAGCGCTTCAAGGCCTTTTTCTGCATTGCGTCTGCGGAAAGGGCCTTCAAACGTGAAAGGCATGGTAACAATGGCTACGGTCAAGGCGCCCAGGTCTCGGGCAATTTCGGCGACGATGGGCGCGGCTCCGGTACCAGTGCCACCTCCCAGGCCACAGGTAACAAAGACCATATTGGCCCCATTGATAATTTCGATGACGCGTTCCTTATCTTCCATAATGGCCCTTAAACCGATTTCCGGATTGGAGCCTGCGCCCAATCCTTTAGTCAGGTCTTTCCCGATTTGCACACGCATCGAAGCCTGACTTTTTTCCAGATCCTGAGCATCGGTGTTGATTACCACAAACTCGACGCCCTGTAAACCGGCTTCAATCATACCATTGATGGCATTCCCACCGGCTCCGCCCACGCCAATAACTTTAATCTTGGCGCCCTGGGTTTCAGATGCATCAAATTGAATCATTTTTATCTCCCCTCGTTGAAAATTTTCATTAACCAAATATATCTTCTACCATCTTTTTTAGACGTAACAACAATTCTTCCCAGGGGTGCATTCTGTCCCGCGTTCCATATTTAATGGCGTAATAGAGCAACCCTACACCGGTAGCGTAAATGGGGCTGCGCACTGTTTCCACCAATCCACCGTAAACTCGCGGAATTCCTACTTCGACCGGCATGCCCATGACACGCTGCGCCAGTTCTTTGGCCCCTTCGATCAATGAAGCGCCGCCGGTTAAAACAACGCCGGCGCCCAAAGAATCAAATACTTCCGACTTTTCCATGTACTTTAGCGCAATCTGAAAGATTTCTTCCATGCGCGGTTCTACAATGGCCGCCACCACACTGCGCGAAATTTCTCTTGGTGGACGCCCGGCCACACCCGGCACACTGATTAGTTCATCCTTTTGTAACAAAGATTGCATGGCCAGCCCATAGCGCTTTTTAATCGCTTCGGCCTGATCTTTGGAGGTACGCAGCCCCTGGGCCAGATCATTGGTTACCTGCTCGCCTCCAATACCCAACACTTTGGTGAAGCGAATGGCCCCGTCAAAAAAGATGGCAATGTCGGTCGTGCCTCCCCCAATATCGATGATGGCCACCCCCAGATCGCGTTCGTCTTCATGCAACACCGAAAGGCTGGAGGCATACGGCTCCAGAACAATGTTGTGTCCTACTTCGTAGCCCGCCTCTTCGATGCAATTAATGATATTTTTAATGGCCGTAACCGCTCCGGTAATAATGTGCACTTCGGCTTCCAGCAGAGTGCCGGCAAAACCTACCGGATTTTTAATGCCGTCCTGATTGTCAACTGTAAATTCCTGTGGTAAAACGTGCAAAATTCGACGATCTTTGGGCAAAGAAATATTCTGGGCCGCATCCAGTACGCGTCCCACATCCTTACGCGTAATGATTTTGTCTTTACCGCCTACGGCAATCACGCCCTTGCTGTTCAAAGAACGGATATGATCTCCTGCAATACCGGCAAAAACTCTGCTGATCCTCTGTCCGCTGGTTAATTCGGCCTGCCGGATGGCCTGCTGAATGGAATCAACCGTCTTTTCAATATTGACCACCACGCCGCGGCGCAAACCATGCGAGGGATGGGTTCCAACACCCAGTATATTTAATCTCTGCTCTTCATCGAGCTTTCCTACAATGGCCGCAATTTTTGTCGTACCAATATCTAATCCGCAAATGATTTCATTATTTTCCATGATGTATCTCCCCAAGAATTCAATGTTATCCTTGTTTCTTTCTGTTTTTTAAGATGAGGCGATCATTAAACCGCAGATCGATGTATTCGATCTCGGCCAGCCGCTCCCAGTCCAAATAATTTTGAACATAGAGATTTAAAATGTACAACTCATTCTGATAATCCTGATAGTTGCAGCGAACTTTGGCTCCGCCTCTGATGAGCGTAATTTCCAGATATTTCTGGTGACTAAGATTCAGAACCGCCACCATGGACCAGAGCGGCGATTTCATGAACTGAATGTATTTCAGGATTTCAACCGCCTTGAGCAAAGCAGGCGATTGAGTCATCTGGCCGCTTTTTCCGATCTCTTCGCTCAAGCCCTCAATCAGCGGCAGGTTCCAGGTGTAGCCCTCAATTTTCGGAAGCGGTAACAGCACCCCCTCTTCATCAATCAAAAATAGTTTTTGTTTTAAGACAAAAGCAATGGGACGCCGTTCCTGCACGCTGATGTGCAGGGTAGAGGGCAGGCTGTAAACCGCGGAAGCCGATTTAATAAAGGGCGACCGCAAAAGGCGCCGTGTAATCTCTTCGGCTTTTACGGTCAAAAATTGTTCACCCGCTTTTACACCGCACAGGCCCAGTATCTGTTCTCTGCTCAATACATGATTACCATGGATTTTAATATCCTTTAATCTAAAGGTCGCAATGCTCTTGGCCAGGTACGCTTCTACCTGTTTATTGACATAGGCCAGGCCCGAAAGAAGCGCAATCACTCCCAGATAGATCAAGGTGTTCCGTACAGTGTGTTTTTTTCTGGCCATTGTGTTGTTTACTTCTTTTTTCTTTTGTTCATCTTCTTCAACGCCTTAACACAATTTGGGCAAACTTCTGGGCCGTGTAATGAATGTCTCCAGCGCCCAGGAATAGTACCACATCATCGGGCTGTACCGTTTTTTGCAAATATTCGATTAAGGCCTCTTCCTGCTCGATGTAAAGAGCCTTGTCGCCCAGTTGATCGCTGATTAACGCGCCGCTTACGCCAGGAATGGGCTCTTCACGCGCCGGGTAGATGCGATTGACAATCACCAGATCCGCTGCCTTCAGCGCCCGGGCAAATTCTTTGTAAAAATCTCTGGTGCGCGAAAAGAGGTGCGGTTGAAAAACGGCAATCACTCTTTTAGGCCCGCCTTGCCGCGCCGCCTGAAGCGTGACGGCCACTTCGGTGGGGTGATGGGCGTAGTCATCCACTACCAGAATGCCATCTTTTTCAGCCAGAATATCAAAACGCCGTTGCACGCCTTTAAATTCAGCCAGCGCCCGCTCCAAAACAGATGGCGCGATTTCCAGCTCATGCCCCACTACGTAAGCAGCCAGGGCATTCAGAACATTGTGTCGCCCGGGTACCTGCAATGTCACCCGGCTAAGCAAGCGATCATCCTTGAATACTTCGAATGTGGTTTGCCAGGCCTGTATTTGTACAATCCGCGCTCTGAACTGCGCCTCTGCCTCAATCCCGTACGTAATGGTTGTGGGATGTATTTCCGGCAATAGGCGACGCACATTGTCGTCTTCGGCGCAGGCTACCACCAGGCCGTCAAAGCTGACCTGATTGGCAAATTGGAAAAAGGTGCGCCATAAATCTTCCAGGTCGTGATAAATGTCCAGATGATCGGCCTCCAGACTGGTAATAACCGCCAGCCTGGGAAACAGCGTCAAAAAGGAGCGGTCGTATTCATCGGCTTCGGTTACCATGTAATTACTCTTTCCCAGACGGGCGTTGGTCATTAAGTTGTGTAAACGCCCGCCTACGACAATGGTCGGATCCAACCCGGCAGCCAGCAGAATCTGCCCGATCATGGAAGTGGTAGTGGTTTTGCCATGGGTACCGGCCACGGCCAGGCCAAAATGCCGGTTGAAAATCTGCCCTAACAGCTGAGCCCGTTTCAACAGGGCCACACCTTTCCGACGCCCGGCCCGCAACTCAGGATTATTCTGCGGCACCGCGGAACTGTAAATCAAGTAATCCACATCATCGGCCACATGAGAAGCGTCATGGCCTTCAAAAATCCGGGCACCTTTCTCCTGCAGATATTCCGTTATTTCACTTAACTGACGATCAGAACCGGAAACGCGATGGCCCATGTTCAACAGAATTTCGGCCAGACCGCTCATTCCAATACCGCCAATCCCCACAAAGTGAAACGTTTTTTTCTGTTTAAAAATACTCACGCCCTGTCTCCAATGTTCAGGCCCCGTTCACAGAGTAGTTGTTCCATTAATGTTAACATCTGATCGATACTGTCTTTTTTGTGCAATTGTTTCATGGCCCGCGCCATCTGTTCCAATTTTTGTCGATCTTTTAACAGACGGTTTACCTGTTCTGCCAGGTTTTGCGCCATCTGCGCATCATCTTTAATGACAAGCGCCGCTCCTTTTTGGGCAATGGCCAGGGCATTTTTGTACTGATGATTTCCGGCCGCAAAGGGAAAGGGAATCAATATGGCCGGTAGGCCCATGGCCATCAGTTCAGAAAGGGTCATGGCCCCTGCCCGGCAAATCACCAGATCTGCTGCCTGGTAGAGCGTAGCCATCTGTTCAACAAACGGATGCACACGCACCTGATCAAACTTTGATTGTTCAACTCGGCCCTGCCAGTATGTAAAATGTGGTTGTCCCGTTTGCCACAACCACTGAGCCTGGCTGCGAAGCGCATCGTTCTGCAAAAGTTGAAAAACCGCCTGATTAATGCTCTGCGCCCCCTGACTGCCGCCAACGATGGCCACCAGGGGCTGGTCTGCCGGCATACCCAATGCCTGCCTGGCCTCCCTTTTTGAAGCATGAAGCGCCTGCATCCGAACCGGATTTCCGGTCACCACGGCATTTACACCATCAGGCAAATACTCCAGCGCTTCTTCGTAGCCTAAGAACAGATAGTCTGCCTGTCTGGCCAATAAACGCGTGGTCATGCCCGGATAGCTGTTCTGTTCCTGGATGACCACCGGCAGGCCCAGCTTCTTTGCCGCTTTTAGCACCGGGCCCATCACGTACCCTCCGGTGCCCAATACCAGGTGCGGTTCGAATGTTTGCAAAATCTTTTTGCTTTTTCGAAGACTACGCAGCAGATTAAGCGGAAACGTTAGATTTTTCGGAGAGAGCCGTCTTTGAAAGCCCTGCACCGGCAAATATTCCAGGCGGTAGCCCATCTTCGGCAAAATTCGGCTTTCGATGCCACGCTGTGTTCCAAAAAACAACAGACTGGCCTGCCATCTTGCTTCCATGGCCTGTCCCAAATTCAGGGCAGGAAACACATGTCCGCCGGTTCCGCCGCCGGCAATGGCTATGCGTAAGGGCTCTTTCATCAGTCCGCCGTCATAATTACATGGTTTAACTCGGTGCGCTTTTCCACGCGATTCATCCACGAGGAGTCCTGCCGCGCATGGCGCGAAATATTCAGCAAAATGCCCACTGATATGGAGAGGAACAGCAGATTCGATCCTCCATAACTGAAAAAAGGCATGGGTAAACCTGTAGTTGGTAACAAGGCGCTGACCACCCCGGCATTAATAAAAGCGTACAGCGTAATATTCATGGTAATGCCGGCAGCCAGATAGGTGGAAAATTTATCCGGGGCGCGCCGAGCAATAATAATTCCTTTGTAAAACATTAACAAAAAGATCAACAAAATAACGGCTACCCCAACAAAGCCCCACTCTTCGCCTAAGATCGAAAAAATGAAATCCGTGTGCGAATCCCACAAAAACATGAATTTCTGTTTACTTTGCCCCAGTCCCTGTCCAAACAGGCCGCCATTCCCGATGCCGATTAAGGATTGTTTCAACTGAAAAGGGGCCTGCGCCGGATCGTGTAAGGCCTGCCACCAACCGACAATACGTTTCCACTGGTATTCATTTCTGGAAATGACAAAGACAACAACCGGTATGGCCGGCGCCGCAACGGCTGCCAGGTGCTTCAGGGGCATGGGACTCAAAATCAGCAATGTACCCACAATCAAAAGCAGCATCATAGCCGAACTCAGGTCTGGTTGCATCATGATCAACAGGGCCGTAAAACCGGCAACAAGAGCTACAGGCAGCAATCCTTTTTTAATCTGCTTGAGCTGCCGTTCACGATGAGCCAGGAAATAGCTCACATAGATGATCAGACTCAATTTGGCCAATTCTGTGGGCTGAAATCTAAAGATTTTTAAGTTGTACCAGCGCGTCGCGCCGTTTACATTTCTACCAAAAATAAATAACCCGGCCAGCAAGACGATGCTCAGCCCCACCAGCCACAACGGCCGGCTATTGCGATTGAACCAGCGGTAATCCACTTTGGAAAAGACCATCATAAAAAAGAGCGAAAGAAATCCCCAGAGCACCTGTTTCTGAAAGAAATAGGTCAATGAGTGATAGCGGAAGTTGGCAAACATGGAACTGGCGCTAAAGACCATGACCATACCGCTGATCAATAAAATCGTGGCCAGACTGGCCAGAAGGTAATCCACAGTCGGACGCTTCATGCTTCCCTCAATTCGTTTACGATTTGCTTAAATTGCCGTCCACGATCTTCAAAATCATCGAACATATCGAAACTGGCGCAGGCCGGCGACAGCAACACAACATCGCCGGTTTCCGCTAACCGGTAGGCCTGATTTACCGCATCCTTCAAAGTGTTGGCTCTAAAAAGGGGTTTAATCCCCTGCCAGGCCTGGTGCATCTTTTCTGTGGCAGACCCAATCAGTACAACCGCTTTTACCTTTTGCGCAATCTGCTCATTCAATCGGCTAAAATCGCTGCCTTTGTCCTTGCCCCCGGCAATCAACACAATGGGCTGATCAAAACTTTGCAACGCATAGTAGAGCGATTCTACAGTTGTGGCCTTGGAATCGTTGATAAAACGAATCCCATTTATTTCACGTACAAATTCAAGACGGTGCTCCACCCCTTTAAACTGGCGCAAAACCTGCCTGATGTCTTCTTCCTCCACCCCGGCGTAATGGGCCGCCAAAATGGCTGCCATGGCATTCATGTAATTGTGCAAACCGCGCAGGGCCATTTCTTCGGTCTTCAAAAAGAGACGGTTTTGAAAAATAATTTCCCCATCTTTAAAATAGATTTCGGCTTGTGGGTCGCCGGCGATGTGAAAAGCGCTTTTCTGGGAATTCAGGTGCGCAACGCGTTTCAAAATTTCTGCGTCGTGGCCATTGTAGATGAAGCGATCTTCCTCCGTTAAATTTTTGGTGATCCGCCATTTGGCTGCCATGTAATCTTCATAGCTGGCGTAGCGATCCAGATGATTGGGCGCAAAGTTGAGCAACACCGCCTGCTGCGGGTGAAACGTGTCGATGGTTTCCAGCTGGAAACTGCTCACCTCAACCACGCCCCAGGTATCATTCTGGCTTTCTTCGACAAAATCTGAAAAGGGCTGCCCGATGTTGCCTGCTACAATGGCCCGCCCGTCCCGACACTTCAACATTTCGCCGATCAGGGTGGTTGTGGTGGTTTTGCCATTTGAACCGGTTACCGCAATCAATTTTCCGGCGAAGAACCAAAAGGCCACTTCGATTTCGGAGACCACCGGAATGTTACGCTTACGCATCTGCTGAACCACCGGCGAAGCGACCGGGATGCCCGGGCTGAGCACACAAAAATCGGCCTGAAAAGCCCGTTCGGAATGATCTCCAAATTCATGAGCGATCTGTTCCCGCTGTAAAAAACGCAGGGCTTCTTCTTTTTGTCCGGCTGCTGCCCGGTCGCTGACAAAGACCTCAAAGCCTTTGTGTTTTAACAGGCGGGCCGCGGCCAGACCGCTGCGCGCTGCGCCTAAAATAGTTGCCTTTTTACCGTTTATTGGTAACCGTTTGTCCAATTGCACCTCGCGTTTATTGTGTTTTAAAGGTACTCAAACTCAACAGGGCCAATAGAATTCCCACAATCCAGAAACGAATGACGACTTTTGTTTCATGCCAGCCTTTTAGTTCAAAATGGTGATGAATGGGCGCCATCTTGAAAACGCGCTTTCCCTGTCCATAGCGCTTTTTGGTGTATTTGAAATAACTGGTTTGAATGATCACCGATAGCGCTTCGACAATGAAAACTCCGGCAATCAACAAGAGGAGTAATTCTTTTTTTAGTAAAATGGCCGCAGCCCCCATGGCCGTTCCCAGGGCCAGCGAACCTGTATCGCCCATGAATACTTCGGCCGGGTAGGCATTGAACCACAAAAAGCCCATGGCAGCCCCAAATACAGCCATGCAAAAAACGGCGATCTCTTCGGTTCCGGGCAAATAGATGATATTGAGATAATCCGAAAACTTAACGTTACTGGTAACATAGGCCATGCCCGCCAGGGCAATGAAGGCAATGGCCGAAAGACCGGTAGCCAGCCCATCCAGTCCGTCCGTTAAATTAACGGCATTGGAGGAACCGGTTAAAACAAAAATAATAAACAAGATGTAAAACCAGCCAAAATCGATTTCCAGATTTTTAAAAAAGGGCACACTGGTGTTGGAATGGATGCCATCAAAAAAGGGATGGAAATAGATAATCATACCCAATAACAACCCAACGCTGATCTGGCCCAATAATTTGTAGCGACCAATCAACCCCTTTTTCATCTTAAGCACCGATTTCATGTAGTCGTCAATAAAACCCACAATGCCCATAATGATGGTGGCCAAAAAGATGAGCACCAGATACAGGTTGCTGATGTTCGCCCACAACAACACGGCCGCCACAATGGAAAAAAGCATGATGAGTCCGCCCATGGTGGGCGTGCCGCGCTTAACCTGATGCGACTGGGGCCCTTCGATGCGGATCTCCTCCCCAATCTGGTGTTTTTTAAGAAGCCGGATGATCTTGGGACCGATCCACCAGCTAAGAATCAGCGCCGTGATGGCCGCCAGGGCCGCCCGCACTGTAATGTAGCGAAAGACATTAAATCCAATAAAATACTCGGTAAACTGATAGAGAAATTTTGCTAACATGGCGCTCTCTTTTGTATTAAATAAAATTCAAAACTTTTTCCATTTCCAGCCCACGGGAACCTTTAATAAAAATCAGCGCTCGGGCGCCAAGCTGTTTTTTAAGTTCCCTGGCCAGAGCTTCATGGCTTTCAAAATGCTGCACACGATCCAGGTTAAGGGCATTGGCCGCTGCCCGCATGGACTCGCCCATTAACAAAATGGCCCGCGGATTTAACTGCGCCGCCCGCTCCAGAACCTGGCGATGCCACCAATCAGACTGCTCACCCAATTCCAGCATATCGCCCAGGATTAAAAACAAATCGGAGCCCTGATCCATCTTCTGTAACGTTTCGAAGGCCATGAACATGGACTGCGGATTGGCATTGTAGGCGTCGTTGATGATGCGTAATCCGTATTTCTGCTGGATTTGCATGCGTTTGTCAAAAGCCGAAAAATTTTGCAAACGTTCCGCGATTTCTGTTTCGCTCAGTCCGTAAAAAAGAGCCACTGCACCGGCAGCCAGGGCGTTCAACACATTGTGCTTGCCGGGTACCTGTAGTTGAATTACTGTTTTCTCATTCAATTCAAATCTGTAATTCCCCTGCTCATTCACATCAATAATCCGTCCTTGCACATCCCATGGCCCATCGAGACCAAAGGTCACTTTTTTCAGATCGTCCCGCCGGAAGGACTTTAGGTAGGGATCCTGTCCGTTAACAAAAACGACGCCGCCTGCTTCCATGGTTTGAAACAGGCTCAGTTTTTCTCTGGCCACGCCTTCCAGGCTTTTAAAAAATTCCAGATGTGCCGGTCCAATATTGGTGATCAGGGCGGCATCGGGTTTTACAATGCCCGCCAGAGTCTCAATTTCTCCCGGATGGTTGGTGCCCATCTCAATAATGGCCACATCGAAATGATTCTTCAATTGCAGCAAGGTTAAAGGACAGCCGATATGGTTGTTTAAATTACCGCTCGTCTTTAACACCTGCTTTCTGGCGCTCAAAATATGGGCCATCATCTCTTTGGTGGTGGTCTTGCCATTGGAACCGGTTAGACCAATGACCGGGCCTTCAAATTTTCGGCGATTAAGGGCGGCCAGTTGTTGTAAAGCCTTTAGAGTATCGGAAACCAGAACCTGAGGAAAGGTCTGGCTGCATTGTACCGGGCGCTGCACAATGGCACACAGAGCCCCACTTAAGGCTACAGCAGGAACGAATTCGTGGGCGTCATGTTTTTCGCCTACAATGGCCACAAACACATCGTTGCCTCCGATCTGGCGGGAATCGATCCTGAAGCGTCGCAGGTGTGGATTCTGCGCCAGCAAATCGCCGCAATCCATGAACTGAACGCCTGGAAGTTCTTTTAAATCACTAAAACGCAATTCACTCACGTAGAGCCGCCTCCTTTAAGATGGCTACTTCGTCAAAAGGCATTTTAACGCCCTTCACAACCTGGTACATTTCATGTCCTTTGCCGGCGATTAAAATCACATCGCCACTCGTGGCCTGCTTTACAGCCTGTTCAATGGCCTGACGCCGATCGACGACCACCTGGCAGCGCTCCGGATGTTCCATGCCCTGCAAAATATCATCAATGATGGCTTGCGGATCTTCGCTGCGCGGATTGTCTGAGGTGACAAAAACCACGTCGGCCTGTTTTTCCGCCACGTGGCCCATCAGGGGACGCTTGCCCCGATCCCGATCGCCTCCGGCCCCGAAGACTACGATTAAACGTCCTTTGACCAGGGGCTGCAAACTGCGTAAAGCCTTGTCCAGGGAATCGGGCGTGTGGGCGTAATCGATCAGCGCCTGAACGCCCGGTTTAATCTCATAGGCTTCCATGCGTCCCGGCACGCGTTGAAGCTGTTCTACCCCGGCTTTAATATCTTCCAGGGTTAAGCCCAGAGCCAGACCGCTACCCACTGCGGAAAGGATGTTTTGCACATTAAAATGGCCGCGCAACGGCGAACGCACCTCCAAAACACCAAAGGGCGTCTGCATCTTCAACCAGATGCCATTGATGTCCAGATGTTGAGCCAGCACCTGAATATCGGCCGCTTCTGTGCTACTTACGGTAATCACCGTCTGCTCCAGACGATCCACTGCTTTTTTGCCCCAGGGATCGCCGATGTTGATGACAGCCGTTCCCTGCGGCGAGAGCAGCGAGAAGAGTTTCATCTTGGTTTCAAAATAATCTTCCATGGTTTTGTGAAAGTCTAAATGGTCGCGGGAAAGATTGGTAAAAACGGCCACATCAAAACGCAAACCATCAACCCGATGCAAGGCCAGAGCGTGCGAAGAGACCTCCAGCACAGCAGCTTTAAACTGTTCCTGCTGCATCTGAAAGAGCATGCGACAAACATCTACCGATTCCGGAGTGGTGTTCCAGGCATCGATTTTGTTGCGTCCCACAATGTATTGAATGGTTCCGATAATGCCGGCCTGTTTTTGCGCCTGATTCAACAGAGACTGCACAAGATAGCTGGTCGTGGTTTTGCCATTGGTTCCTGTAATGCCAATGAGCGTTAACTGTTCAATTTCCGGCCGGTAGAAATTTAGAGCCACAAAAGGCAAAAGGGTCCGACAATTTGCTACTTTAATCTGCGGGATAGGCACCTCAGGCACTGTACGTTCCACCAGGGCGCACACGGCCCCCTGCTGAAGTGCCTTTGGCAAATAGTTATGTCCATCGGTTTTAAAGCCGCGAATGGCCACAAACAGATCGCCCTTTTCCACCTTACGTGAATCATATTGCACCCCGCGTATTTCCATATTGGCCAGATCCGGGGCCAGAGGCAAATCCAGACCATTCAACACTTCGCTCAATCTCTTAACACGCTTTTGTTCCAATGCCACCTCATCGATTTTTAAATTTCATGATCTTCTATTTTAACCAGAAAAAGCCCATTTTGTTTTAAGGAGACACACAGGTTAAGACCAATCTGGTTTGCGGCTTGATCATTGCTCCCGGCCGGACATTCTGCCGGTACACAATGCCCGAGGGATCGCCAACGATTTTTAACCGGATTTTACTCAGGTCCAGCAAACTCAACGCTTCGCGCAGCGTTAAACCGCTCAAGCGCGGCATTCTGGTCTTTTGCTGTAAATAATCACCCAATTCCAGCACACATCTATCATCTTTAAAATAGGAAAGCCGAACCAAAGCGCCGCTGCCCTGCAATGTGTAGTCCACGCCTTTACTTTGTAGAAGGCGGATCGCCGACTCTTTGTCCAGGCCGGCCAGATCGGGAATGGCGCGGTTTGGCTGCAAAAAAAGATGCTCCTGCGGCTCTTCCGGAGTAGACGGCTCGCCCGGCTGAAGATTGAGAATGCGGCGCATGATCCGTTTGAAGACCGGCGCAGCCACCTGTCCGCCGTAAAAGTAGGTTTTAGGTTCATCCATGACCACGACGCAAACATATTTGGGATCCTCGTAAGGTGCAAATCCGGCAAAGGAGGCCGTGTATTTGTTTTTAAAATAGCCGCCCTGTGGATTTACTTTGCGAGCGGTTCCTGTTTTACCACCCACTTTTACGCCTTCCAATCTGGCTTTAAGGCCTGTACCCTCTTCCACCACTGTCAGCAAAAAATCACGAATCGTCTGACTTACGCTTTCGGAAATGACCTGCCGGATCAACTGAGGTTGGTGTTCCAGCAATGTTTTACCCTGCGGGCTGACAATCTTTTCTACCACAAAAGGACGATACAGCTTACCGCCATTGATCAGGGCGGAATAGGCTGTGGCCAACTGCAGGGTAGTAACTCCAATGCCATAGCCGATAGTCACCGAAGCCTTGGTAATGGCCGACCAGCTTTTGGGTTGTTCCAGAAGGCCTCCTGATTCGCCCAGCAGTTCGATGCCGGTTTCGCTGCCAAAACCAAAACTTTTTAAAAAGCGGAAGAGCGTATTGGCCGGTAAATTTTCCGTTAATTTGATCATGCCGATATTCGACGAATGACTGACGACCTTTTTAAAGGTCATCCAGGCATGGGGCCGCGAATCCGTAAACACACTCCGGTAATAACGAAATCGGCCATTTTCACAAAAAACCAGGTCCTGTGGTTTGTGTAATCTGGTTTGCAACAGCACAGCGGCCGCAAAACTTTTCATGGTCGAACCGGGTTCAAACACATCCGTAATGACCCGATTCCGTTTGTAAAAAGCCGGAAATTCTTCCTGACGGTTAGGATCGAAAGAAGGGTAATTGGCCATAGCCAGAACCCGACCGTTCTGCGGATCCATTACCACACACATTCCGGCCCGGGCGCGGGCCTCTTCCACGCCGCTGCGCAACTCCTCTTCTACCACCGTCTGAATGTTTTTGTCTATGGTTAAATAGAGATGGTTGCCGTCTTTGGGCGCTTTAATCTGAAATTCTGGATTGTAAAACAATCGACCGCCCGGTGATTTCTGTAGAATGGCCTGTCCGTCCTGACCCCGCAACTGCTCATCGTATTGCCGTTCCAACCCGGCCAGACCGCGGTCATCCGGATCTGTAAAACCGATTAATTGAGCTGCGTATTGACCGTAGATGTAATTTCTTCTGAAAACCGGAATCTTAATGACGCCCGGATCATCAAAATCCAGAATAGGAGCAATTTCTTCCCGCGTCTTTTTTCGCGCCAGGTAAACAAAACGGCTCTTTTTATTCAACTTGTTCAGAAAAAACGAAGTCTTCTGATGAAACACACGGGAACACAGCTCAGCCAGATGTTTTTTATCTTTGACCTGTTTGGGATCGGCAGCCAGGTCGTAGTGAAAAGTATTGGTCACCAGGCGATTACCGGCCCAGTCGTAAATCAGACCGCGTTGAGCGTGTAGGGGAATTTTCAGATAGTACTGCCTGGCTCCCATGGCTTTAAAATAGTCATGGAGCTGGATCTGTAAATGGAAAAAGTTGGCCAATAAGACCAACCAGAAAATTGTCACCCCCGATATGAGCAGGTACCATCTGTATCGCATAATTTACAACATCCAAATTATTTAATTCCGGCTACCTGATAGTTCTTGCCATTTTTATTCTGTTGCTGTGCAAATTTTTCCTTTACATCTTCTACTCTATTGAAATGCTCCAGGCGGATGGAAAGCGTTGGCTCCGGGTCTGTGGTTAAACCCAATTTTTCTTCGGCAATCCGGGTAATCCGGTCGATATTGCGTAAGCGATTGACCTGGCTAATCATTCGCTCCCGTTCGCTGATCAACTGTTCGCGTTTCTTTTCCAGCAAACGCACATCACGCATTAACAAATCCACCTTAAAGTGAATCATCAATTTGACACTGAGCATCATGACCAGGCCAAATAATAAAAGAACGTGGATGAACCAGTTGGTTACATTCGTTTTTATCTTACGGCTCATAGCTTTTCTCCTACCCTCATTTTTGCACTTCTTGCTCTGGGATTTTGTACAACCTCCCGCTCATCCGGACGGATGAGTTTGGGCTTTATGGTTTTCATGGTCGGCTTACGACCGCACACACATTCCGGTAATTCCGGAGGGCAAATACAGGGATTTTCCTGCTCTTTTAAAAACGTTTTGACCAGGCGGTCTTCCAGGGAATGGTAACTGATCACCACCAGACGCCCGCCTTTCTTCAGGTACTTCAGGCTCAGGTTCAGGACGCTGGCCAGCAGGTCCAATTCCCGGTTTACCTCGATGCGCAAAGCCTGGAAAATACGGGCATAGGATTTTTTGGCATGCCTGCCAGCCAGGCAACGATCAATCAGCCGGAGCAACTGGCCGCTGCTGACAATAGGCGCCTGCTCACGACTCTTCACGATCTGACGCGCAATGCAGACAGCCCGCGCTTCTTCACCGTATTCCCTGAAAATACGCACCAGATCATGATAGGCATAAGTGTTGAGAACGTCCTGAGCCGTAAGCCGCTGGTTTACAGGATCCATGCGCATATCCAGAGGCACATCGCTTCTAAATGTAAAACCGCGCCTCTCCTGATCCACCTGAAAGCTAGATATGCCCAGATCGAGCAGTACGCCATCCAGTTGTTCGACATTTGCCAGTTGCATGGCCGCTTCCATCTCGGTAAACACTCCATGATAAAAAATGACATTGTTAAATCGGGCCAACCGTTTCTTGCTGAAGTCTATGGCATCCGGGTCGCGATCCAGACCGATGTAAATGGCCTGAGGATCAAGTTTTTCCAGAATCCGTTCTGCATGCCCGCCTCCTCCTAACGTACCATCCAGGTAAACGCCTTGCGGATCGGTAATCAAAAATTGACAGACCTGTTCCGCTAAAACCGGAACATGGTAGCTTTGATCATTCACTGTTGTCGAATATTTTGCTTTTTTGTTGCATAATGCGAGCCAGTTCCGTCAGACTCTTGCCTGATCTATGCTCCTCATAAATTTCGGGATTCCAGATTTCAAATTTCTCCAATGTACCGATAAGCAGCATCTCTTTGCTCTCTTTGTCAATACGGGCCATCTTTAAAATCCGATCCGGAATCATCACTCTTCCCTGTCCATCCATGGTTGCATAGTGAGCTACTCCTACAAATTTGCGCACAAATTCGCGGACATCATCATCAAGAGGGTTTAAAGCGCGAAGTTTTTTAGTGAGCTTTTGCCATTCATTGTAAGGATAGGCGTAAACGTTTTTCATTTCAAAACCAGGCACAAAAACAATGGTGTTTTGTGCTTCTGGCAGAAACATCTTACGAATACCAGAAGGGATGCTCACGCGATTTTTGCTGTCCAATTGACAGGAATATTCACCTGCAAAGTCCTGCGAAACCATTTAAAAATACTTTCTTGGGATTTTTCACCACTTTGTGCAATTTTATGGATTTTCCCTCCACTCAATGATAACACTATTTCGGTCAAAATGCAAGAATATTTAACACTTTTTTTTATTTTTTTAATACCTGCGTTTCCTACTGGTTTGGCAGCTGAATTCCATTAAATTCACGTATTAAGGGAGCGTCACGGAATAATACCAATTCAGCGGGAATTTTAGCGGCCCAATCGAGAGGCAGAAGCACAGAACCTGATTATTCAATTACGAATTATTTTGCGAAGGGGCAAGTTTTGCCCAGACGGTGAAGTCCTGTGCTGGCATGCCCTTCTTCTTCCCGTTTCAGACTTAACTCGAGCTTCAGCTCGAGACCTCTACTGGCAGACATAAGCGTGGAAAAGTGCATGTGTGTAAGAGTTAAGAGTGTAATAGTTAATTAGTTGAATGGTTGAATAGTTAAATGGTGATGAGTGTCATTCTTAATCTCAATTCATCGGGAGGAAGAATCTCTTACAATTGCAGACCATTCGCAGGCGCAACGTAACTTGAGCTTCAGCTCGAGACGTTTGGTAAGTATGAAGAAAGATTTCTCCGCTCTGTACGTCGCTTTCGCTCCGCGCATCGGTCGAAATGACATCAGTGAGGCTTCGTGCCGAGCGTCATTCCAAATCCCGATTTTTGAGGACGGGCCCGCCAGACCATTCAACAATTAAACAACTCAACAACTCAACCTTTTTACTTTCTCATACAACATAAAAATTTTCGCATCCCGCCATGGCGGGAATAGATCTTTTAAGAGAAGTATTCTAAGCCGCCTGATGTAGATGGCGCTTACATAAAAAAATTTTGAATTTGCAGTCATTCAATATTAAATTCGATAGCTTTATTAAAAAGAACGGCCCATTGGCCAGAACAACTATTAACGGAGGTAAGAACTTTTATGACTGAAGAAAAAAAAGAAACCACAACCCCAAACCCATCTCAAGAAACATCCACTGAGGAGATGGCTAATCAAACAACTAAATCAGATGATCAACCAAACACGGCCACACAAACCGAAGATCAATTCCAGGAAGAAGTTGTTAAATTAGAAGATTTAAAAGAGGAGACTGAATATTCTCCTGCAGAAATGGAAACATTGACCAAACTGTACAACCAGACTCTGGATGAATTAAAAGAGGGTGAGGTTGTTACAGGACGCGTTTTATCCATTACCGATAATGATGTTATTGTTGATGTCGGCTTCAAATCGGAAGGCATCATTCCCAAAGAAGAATTTGATAATATTGAAGAATTAAACGTTGGCGATGAAATAGAAGTTTATGTCGATGAATTGGACAACGGCGAAGGCATGGTTGCCCTTTCACGACGTCGCGCTGATTTTATCAAGAACTGGGAACGATTACTCGAAAAATATGAAAACGATGAAGTTATTCCCGGAACCATTACACGCCGGATCAAAGGCGGTATGGTCGTAAATTTAATGGGAGTTGACGCATTCTTGCCCGGTTCACAGATCGATGTAAAGCCGATCCGCGATTTTGATGCGTTAATAGGCAAGCAGATGAACTTTAAGATTGTTAAAGTGAACCGTGCACGAAAAAATATCGTCGTTTCCTCCCGTGTCCTTATTGAAAAAGAGCTGGAAGGCAAACGCAAAGAAATTCTTGAAACTCTGGAAAAAGGACAGGTACGTAAAGGTATTGTCAAGAATATTACCGATTTTGGTGTGTTCATTGATCTGGGAGGTGTAGACGGTTTACTGCACATCACCGACCTGAGCTGGGGACGGGTCAACCATCCTTCTGAACTGGTTAAATTAGACCAGGAACTGGAAGTGATGGTTCTCGATTACAACGAGAATAAAGACCGCATCTCTCTGGGACTTAAACAATTACAACCCCATCCCTGGGATGACGTGGAAAAGAAATATCCGGTTAACACGATTGTTAAGGGACGTGTGGTCAGCATTACCGATTATGGCGCATTTGTCGAGCTGGAAAAAGGCATTGAGGGGCTCATCCACATCTCAGAGATGTCCTGGTCGCAACACATTAAACACCCCAGCCAGATTTTGACCGTAGGCCAGGAAGTAGAGGCGGTAGTGCTTAATGTCGAACCAGAACAAAAGAAGATTTCGTTAGGCTTAAAACAGTTGGAACCCGATCCCTGGGAAAACATCGAAGAGCGTTATCCGGTTGGCTCCATCCACAAAGGGATTGTTCGTAACATTACGCAATTTGGCGTTTTTGTTGAATTGGAAGAAGGCATAGATGGACTGGTGCACATCTCCGATCTGTCGTGGACGCGTAAGATCCAGCATCCCAGTGAAGTGGTCAAAAAGAACGAAGAAATTGAAGTTAAAGTGCTGGGAATTAATCGTGAAGAACGTAGAATTGCTCTGGGCCATAAGCAGGTTGAGCCCAATCCCTGGGATGAATTTGAAGATGTGTACAAAGAAGGTTCTGAAGTAACCGGTAAAATTGCCCGTTTTGTAGATAAAGGCGTGGTGGTTACTCTGCCGCACGGTGTGGAAGGATTTATTCCCAATCAGCACATTCCAACTCCCAAAGGGAAAAAGCCGGCAGAGGTTTATGAGGAAGGTGCAGAAATTCAGGCCAAAGTCATCGAATTTGACAAAGACAACAAAAAAATCGTTCTTTCCGTAGTCAATTTCTTCCGCGACAGAGAACGCAAAGAGTACGAAGAATATCTTGCCAAACAGGGTATTCCTGGAACAACCATTGAAGAGATGATTAAAGCCCGACCCATTGGAAAGACGGAGAGCAAAGAAGATAAGAAAAAGAAAGCAGCGGAAAAAGAAAAGCCAAAGGCTGAGGTTAAGGAAGAAGAGAAAGAAGCGGAAAAGGTAGAAAAGGTAAAGGAAGAGGAACCACAAACTAAAGAAGAAGAAAAGACCGAAGCCGAAGAAGCTCAGGAAGAAAAAGGCGCAACCAAAGGGAAAGTAGAAGAAGCGAAGAAGAGCGAAGCAGAAACGGAACCGTCCGAAGAAAAAGAAGAGGAAGCGGATAAAAAGTAGCTGCGATTTGTAAATCCATGATTAAGGCCATTCTGTGTTTACACGGAGTGGCCTTTTTTGTTATTCTTTACCATCCAATTAGTTAATTGCATTACTACCATGTTGGCTGGTCACCATAGCAGAAAAAGAGGTCGAAGCCTGACAGGTAAATATTGCTTTTAATCCGAAAAATAAATACACTATTGACCACGGTTAGAGATTACACGGAGTAAGATGCATTGGATATTTGTCTGGTTTCAGCTGAAATAGCGCCGTTTGCTAAAATGGGCGGTTTGGGTGATGTGAGTGGGGCCCTGGGAAAATATTTAAGCCGAAATGGCCACCGCATTCGACTGCTCATGCCACTGTACGATTTCATCGACCCCAAAAAATACAAAATAACTCCTTTAAAATCTGGTAGAGGAGTTCAAATTGAAATGGGATCGCGTCGGTTTAAAATTTCTTTTTTTAAGGCCACCCTGCCAGGTGCCAGAGCCGAAGTGTATTTTGTCCATTGCCCGGAGTTGTACAATCGGGGCAAAGTTTACACCTTGGATGCGGACGAACATGTGCGATTTGCCGTGTTAACCCGGTCGGCTCCGGAGTTGTGTAAAACGCTCAACTGGGTTCCACAAATCTTTCACATCAATGACTGGCACACAGCGCTTTTACCTATTTATCTGAAATCAATTTACGCCGGCAGTGGAATGTTTAAATCAACAAAAACAGTACTCACCATCCACAATATTGGCTATCAGGGTATTTTCCCTGCGGATGCGATCAATGATTTGGGCCTTAATGATTATTATTTTCTATTCGATAGCCACGATCTGTACAATGGCTCCATTAATTTTTTAAAAAACGGTCTGTTACATGCCGATAAATTGACCACGGTCAGTCCCACCTATGCCCGCGAGATTCAAACTGCGGAATATGGCGCCGCATTGGATGGTTTGTTGAGAAAACGG
This sequence comes from Caldithrix sp., assembly GCF_056497305.1. Taxonomy (NCBI): domain Bacteria; kingdom Pseudomonadati; phylum Calditrichota; class Calditrichia; order Calditrichales; family Calditrichaceae; genus Caldithrix; species Caldithrix sp. The sequence goes on from NZ_JBSMDE010000163.1 coordinate 56,948, forward strand.
TCGCATGATCTGGTTGGAATTTTGAATGGCGTGGATTATCAGGAATGGAATCCGGAAACAGACCGTCAGATCCCCTACCATTATTCAATTAAAAAATTGTCCGGTAAAAAGAAAAACAAGGAAGTGTTGCTTCAAAAAGCGGGCTTGCAGAAAAAGTGGTTGAACCGACCTTTGCTGGCCATCATCAGCAGGCTGGTGCAGCAAAAGGGGATGGATTTACTTATGGCGGTATTACCCGATACTTTAACGCGTTTTGAGGTAAGCCTGGTTGTTTTGGGGAGCGGGGAGGCGCGGTATGAACAGTTCTTCTATTCCTTGCAAAACACATTTCCCAAACAGGTAACATTCTTTCAGGGCTATGATTATCCGCTTTCCCATCTCATTGAAGCCGGTGCAGACATCTTTTTGATGCCCTCACTTTACGAGCCGTGCGGTTTAAATCAAATTTACAGCTTAAAATATGGTACTGTTCCTGTGGTACGCAAAACAGGGGGGCTGGCCGATACAGTTACCCTTTACGACTGGAAAACCCAAACCGGTGATGGCTTTGTGTTTGACCATTACACGCCCGAAGGCTTGCGCTGGGCTGTGGAATACGCGTTAACCACATTTCCGGAACGAAAGGCCTGGCGAAAAATCATGAAAAATGGCATGCGAAAAGATTTTTCCTGGGAAAAACAAATTACAGAGTATGAAAAGCTGTATGCAAATCTAACAGGAGGGTCTGCGTGGTGAACATAACGGGATTGTTGATTGATCTGGATGGTGTGATTTACAATGATACGCAGCCCATCTCCGGAGCCAGGGAGGCCATTAACTGGTTGCAAGAGAAAAGAATCCCTTTTTGCTTTATCACGAATACGACCATGCGCCACCGAGCATCTCTGGTTCAAAAATTAGCTTCAATGGGAATTGTCGTAAAGCAAGACAGCATTTTTTCGGCTGCCTTTGCTGCCGCTCAATATGTTCGTCAATTTGAAACGAATCGCTCGTTTTTATTGCTGACCGAAGATGGAAAGAAGGAGTTTGAAGGAATTGAGCAGGCTGAACAGGACGTCCAATTTGTAGTGGTGGGGGACCTGGGCAATGATTTCTCTCTGGAAAAAATCAATAAGGCCTTTAATTGTTTGATGAATGGAGCCCAATTAATAGCCCTGCAAAAGAATCGGTTCTGGCTGAGTGATCAGGGCTATTGTGTGGATGCCGGGGCCTTTGTGGCTTTATTGGAGTATGCGGCTAATATTCAGGCCCGGATTATTGGAAAACCTTCTCCTGACTTTTTTGCCCTGGCTTTGAAACATCTGAATCGTCCGGCGGATCAGGTGGCGATGATAGGGGATGACATCGAATCCGATATTGGGGGCGCTTCGCAATTTGGAATGCATACCTGCCTGGTAAAAACCGGTAAATTCAGACAGGTCGATTTAGATCGTGCTTCAATAAAACCCGAATTTATCTTATCTTCTATTGCCGAATTACCGGAATTTTTGGAAAAATTTCTTTAATATTTGTTTTTTTAATATTGTGGGTGTTACCTGTGCAGGTCACAACAGCAAATCTTGTAGAACAGACGAAAACATGGAAGAGGCCGGATCTGCCTTCAATGTCTATTCCTGGAAGTCAATTCAGCCTGCATAGGGAGTAGAGGCTGGCAATAATAACTGGAAATGCAACCGGAAGATTTGATTCGCATTTTTGAAAAATGGAACAAAAGAAAATTTTCTGTGTATATTAAACGGTCTTGAAATAAAACATTTGCAGAAGCAGAGAACAAGTATTAAATTTCACAAAAACAGAGAAGGTGACTTCCCCCCTTGTAAAAAAAAGGCTTTCCCCCGGCCTTCACAAGGTCACCTTCTCTTGTTTTTGTAATCTAAAAAATATGGGGACGATTCTGGATTCGACGGGCATGAGAAGGGTATGAACTGCAACCCGGGTTTGACCACACCCGTCCCGTAAGGGAGGAAAAAGGTCAGGCAAAAATAAATGCCGACTATGATTACGCAATGGCAGCATAATTAATGCTGCCACGCTGCTTCGCCTCTAATCCACCGGGGGTGAAGCCAGCGCCGTTTTGGGTGGATGGTGAAGATGGCTCGGCCTGGTGGCCATCGACACCTACAATAACCGGGCTGGTCTGCTAACAGGTTTGCTGGTTGTCCAGTCAGCAGATGAGAACAATCAACCAGCTATGGTTGTAGAGGTTCATACTGGTCCATGTCCGGACCCGGGTTCGACTCCCGGCGTCTCCACTAATTATGATGGAAATTATTTTTTTAGTCATTTTGGTAGCGGGATTCATCTTCTTTTTATTTGTCAGTCGCAAACAGGGACAGCGTTTGAATGCCTCTCAAAGGCGTTTGAAGGATAAAATTAAAGACCATTACCGCTAAAAAAATTTGACTTAAAAATCAGGATTTTGTAAAATTGTCTCTCTTAAAAATGAAAGCGAGAGTAGCTCAGTTGGTAGAGCACAACCTTGCCAAGGTTGGGGTCGCGGGTTCGAGTCCCGTCTCTCGCTCTTTTTTTATTATTAAGCGTTGTTCATTGAAAAAAGAAGGTTGTTCGAAGCTTCTCGGACGAGACGCGTAGATGATCGGGATTAGTTTTTTTCTACAAGCTCAGTTGGTAGAGCATCCCGATCCTCGGGACCAAGGTTGGGGTCGCGGGTTCGAGTCCCGTCTTTCGCTCTTTTTTTATTATTAAGCGTTGTTCATTGAAAAAAGAAGGTTGTTCGAAGCTTCTCGGACGAGACGCGTAGATGATCGGGATTAGTTTTTTTTCTACAAGCTCAGTTGGTAGAGCATCCCGATCCTCGGGACCAAGGTTGGGGTCGCGGGTTCGAGTCCCGTCTTTCGCTCTTTTTTTATTATTAAGCGTTGTTCATTGAAAAAAGAGTACAGTGATTGAATTTACCTGGTGTAACGAGTAGCTTGTCGGGATTTGTTTTTAAATGAAAAGGCGACGTACCCAAGTGGCTAAGGGAGAGGTCTGCAAAACCTCGATTCGCCGGTTCGAATCCGGCCGTCGCCTCGAAAAAAGTACCGAGCTGTTCTTTTACAATTGTCTGGCAAACATTGAGAGATGGCAAAGGGAGAGGTTTGCAATCCCGCTTAGCGGGACGAATCCGGCCGTCGCCTCGAAAAAAGTACCGAGCTGTTCTTTTACAATTGTTCGGTAAACGTTGAGAGATGGCAAAGGGAGAAGTTTGCAATCCAGCTTAGCGGTTCGAATCCGGCCATCGCTTTTTTTATGTTTAGAATGGTTTAAATGTGCCGAGGTGGTGGAACTGGCAGACACAAGGGACTTAAAATCCCTTGGCTCTTTTGAGCCGTGCGGGTTCAAGTCCCGCCCTCGGCACTAAAAAAAGGCTTCCAGGAAAAAGGATTTTCTGTAAGCCTTTTTTTATTAGTGTATAGTGAGAATTTATAGGGATGAAACAGTAGAAAACCAAGTTGCAAAATAATTTAATTTGCATTTGACAAATCTTTTTAATTACCTTCTTTTAAATCTTAAAGCTGTCAATTCAGATCGGTGGTGCCCTTGCATCTTGGTTCAAATAGAAGTGTTCAAATTAGGAATGATGCGTTTTTTCTTTTTGCATGTAAATCACCACGACTACATCAATCAATTTTTATTTCAAATCACGGTCTGATAATGATGACTTTGGCCAGGACTGTGAACTTGTTTCTTTCCATTAAAACAGAGAGCACCCTGAAAACAACAATTGTCATAACATTGAGATAAAAGATATATTTGTTACAAGAGAATTTTGTTTTTTCTAATAATAGAAATAATTGGACAGGATAAGCAATGCGCTTTACTGTTATCTCTTGTATTTTGGGGAGGCAGGACAACTTCTTAATATTAACTCCTTATCTGGATTAAAAATAAGGTAAGGTATTCTGTTTTCCATACTTTTTTTAGTTGTCGCATAAATCAAAAGTGTATTTGCAGAATATGCCATCTGCTATAGTGCAACATTGATCTAATAAACAAAGATCAAAAACAAAGCATTTGTCCCAAGTTGAAATTCATTTGTGTGGGGATATATTGTGTTCTACATTAAATTTTTGAGTCTGGTTCATACTAACAAAAATGAGGAGGAGCCAACATGACAGAATCCTTATTAGACCATCGTATTTTATTTTTAAGTGAACCTATTACCGACAATGTTGCCAATCGGTTAATAAGCCAGTTATTATTATTAGATGCTCAGGATCATCAAAGGACAATTGATTTATACATAAACTCACCTGGCGGAAGTGTGCTGGATGGTCTGGCGATTATTGATACCATGCTTTGTATTCAGGCGCCCATAACTACCATTTGTTTGGGTAAAGCAATTTCTATGGCTGCCTGGATACTGGCTGCTGGCACAAAGGGGCAGCGTCATGCCACGCCTCATGCGGAAATCATGATACATCAACTCTCAGCCGGTATCCGGGGAGAAGCAAATGATATTGAAGTATATGCAAAACGCATAAAGAGGCAACAGGAAGAACTAATTAAAATGTTAGCACAATGGACCGGACAGACCATGGGCAGGATCCGCAAGGATATTAATCTCGATTATTACATGACTGTTCAAGAAGCTAAGGCATACGGTCTGATCGATGAAATTTTGCAACCTTATAAATAAATAGGACGGGGGGAGCATGAAATTTCAAAATCCATATATCCATACCTTCCAAAATGAGGGCCAAGATATAAACGTGTATAATGCTGTATTTGCCATTAAGCTCACTTCATATCCATTAGTGAAAGTAGAAAAAATGCGTATAAGTTCTACAGAGCAAAAACATCTGGAAGAAATGATCGACTTTATTAACACTCAGTACAATCTGAAATCTGAGAGGACTTTAGCCTTGCGTTATATTGTCACCCCAAATCCAGCGCAATATTTTAAAGGCAAGGTAGAAATCGTATTATTAGCGCAAACAGAAAGTAAATCAAAAAAAGCAGCGGTCAACGGGGCCATTAATTTTGCCCGTGGACTTTCTGCAATTCTAAATGGAAATTTTCCAGACCATTCATGGAATTTTATAAGGAACGAATCGGCTTTTGCAAAAGTTTGGGAACCTTTTGAATGGGAAAAACTGAATATTTCAGAAATACGGCGCAGGGAAGATTTCATTTTAACCAATACCATGAATCCACGACCCGCGCTCGGTAGGCAAAAGGCAATAAAAAATGAAGAAGCTAAAAAAGGGGAAGATCATGTTTATTACGTTCATGGTTTTATTCCTCGTCCCAATGATCTAAATAGATTATTACGTATACTACTTTTACATCAAGCCCCCATAATCTGGCAGACAACCATAAAATCAACCCATATTCAAATCGATGAGGAAATTGCCCTGGCTAATGAAATCTCAAAATGTGAAAAAATATATTATGCAGGGGAATCCGCCCTGATCAGAGAAAAAAGTAGTGAACCAAAGCTTCCTCATTTGCGTGCTCGGGACCTGGCCGAGAACTTGATTAAACATCTACTAAGATTAAAGGACGCCCCATTCTTAATGTCAATTATTCTGGCAAGCCCTGAAAAGATTCCTCAGGAGATCATTGAATCTGTGGGGATAGAAATCACTGCGCCAGTTGGTAATCTGCCCAATCTTTCTATAACAACTCCCAGAGATTTTTTGCAGATGGGAGGCTATGATACGGTATTTCCAGATGGCAAAAAAGAATTAAGAATTGCGCAAAAAAATTTCCATTTTCTCAGATTTACTCCCTGGGGACAAAGTTTAGCGCCAGAAGCACTAAAACGCCTTCGATTTATGGTTGATGCTAATGAGGCTGCTTCTTCTTTCAGGTTGCCCATTCTGGGCGAGGAGACAATACCGGGATTGCCAGTTAAACGAGCAAAAGAGAGATTGCTATTGCCTGAGGATTCGATGAAGATGAGGATCGGTAAAAAATCCCGGTTATTTATCGGATTTAATCATTACCTGGAACAAAAACAACCGGTTTATATCGGTGCGAAAGATCGAAATCAACATATGTACATTGTTGGGCAGACCGGAACAGGAAAAACGACGTTGATGAAATCTATGATTTTAGAAGATATCTATGCTGGTAATGGCCTGGCAGTTATCGATCCGCATGGAGACTTGTTTGATGAATTGTTGGGTTTGATTCCCGAAGAACGAATCGATGATGTGGTGGTATTGGATCCTATGGATATTGCTTTTCCGGTTGGAATAAATGTTCTGGAATATCGTGATGAACAGCAACGATACTTTGTCGTACGTGAGTTTAAGGCCATTCTGGAAAGGCTTTTGAAAGATCAATATGGAGATCGTTTTATAGATTATACGGGCCCAGTGTTCTGGAAACATGTGCAAATGAATTTATTACTGGTTATGTCGCATTTAAAAAATCCTGGTACATTATTAGAATTTGAAAGGATTTTTAGTCAGAATAATTTTTGGAAAAAATTTATCCCACCTGAAATAAGCGATATTTATTTAGATAACTGGATTAAAGAAGATCTACCAAAAATTAGCTATACAGAACGCCGTTTCGGAAGTGACATAAGCACGGGGGAATATATCAGTGGAAAGTTTTCCGATTTTTTGTTTGATCCCAAAATGCGTTTGATTTTTGGACAAAAGCATTCTACAATAAATTTTAGAAAGATTATGGACAATGGACAAATTCTTCTTGTGAATTTAGCTAAAGGAGAATTAACCGAGGCAAATTCAAGGTTTTTAGGAATGCTTTTGATGGCAAAATTACAGGCAACGGCTCTGGAACGGGCTAATATTCCCCCAGCCGAACGCCGGATTTTTTATCTTTATGTAGACGAATTCCAGTCTTTGGCTACAGAAAATTTTATTCTGTTGCTATCGGAAGCACGTAAATTTGGCCTGGCCCTGATATTAGCAAACCAATTTTTGTCTCAAATTGAAGACAAACGCATCATTCAATCCATTTTTGGAAATGTGGGAACAGTGATTAGTTTCCGGGTGAGTCAGGAAGACGCAGGTCAATATTTAGGTCCTCATTTTTCACCTACTTTCAGTGCCTTTGATTTGATTAATTTGCCGAACTGGCAAGCTTGTGTTAAAACGACGATTAATGGTCAGGTTGTTTTGCCCTTTTCAATTCAAACAGTGTTGCCAAAGCATCGTTTTAATGAAGACGTTGCCCGCAAGGTACGTAGTCAGTCGCGTAGAAAATACGGCCGAAACAACAAAGAAGTGGAAAAAGAAATAAGGGAGAGTTTGATCTATAACCCTCAAAATGATAAAAAAAATGGAGGAATTGAAGATGAACTATCCAGATTATTATGACAAAATTCGAGTGGCCCGCGAAAGAGAATTGACAACCAATCTACAAAAAATGTTATGCGTCGATCAGCTTGTGCCCGTATTTGAAAAAGCACAAAGTTCGCAAAATAAAAATTATATGCGTTCTATTGTAGAAGGCAGGGCGTTTCGCCTGACAGAAAAATTGTTCCCTCAATTATTCCGACTCTGCCAGAACGTATTAGAAACATTACAATTCGAGGAGCCTATCCAATTTTTTGTGATTAATGATCCCGAAACAAACGCTTCGGCTATTTTAAAAGAAGGAGAGTTAAAAGAGCATTTAGTTGTTTTGAATTCGGCCTTAATCGAAAAATTTGACGACAAAGAATTGAAGTTTATTATCGGACATGAAATCGGACATATTATTTACGAGACCGTTCGCCTGGATAAATTTTTCCATGCTCTTTATCCAGAGATCAATAATATTCCCTACCAGTTGGTCAATCAATATTTTTACTGGAAAAAACTGAGTGAGCTTTCCGCCGACCGCGTGGGGTTTATCAGTTCGCCCGATTTAGAAAGCGCTATTTCTACTTTTTTTAAACTTTCGGCCGGTATTCAGTTGAATAAACATGATTTTAATTTTACAGAATATCTGAAAGAAGTGGATCGGACGCTGGAACAATATATCGAACGCAACTTTGTCGTTCATCAATCCCATCCCATCAATCTGCTTCGAGTAAAGGCTTTAAAACTTTTTAGCGAATCACAATTGCTTGCCGGCAACCTGGAAGAAGATAAGGAACTGGTCAAAAAGATGGATGAAATCCTGGATTATATGCAATTGTATCCGGACAGCGAACTGGACTTTTATCGTACGCAATTCATCATTATTGCCGGTATTCTTTTTTCCGGTATCGATTCGAAGATATCCCCCGAAGAAGTGGAGACGATTAAGGAAAATTTAAGCATGTTCTATCTCTTTCCCGGAAGGGCGTTCGAGCGTTATTTTAACGAATTACTGGAACATCAAAATCCGGCTGAGTTAATGGCTGAAATTACTCAAAAACTCATCTCGATTGATCCTTCAGAGCGTTACCCCATGTTGCAGTTTTTAGTACACATGATGATTGCCGACCGGGTGATCAAATCAGAAGAAATAACCTTTTTACTCGATTTTTCATCGAAAGTTCTGGGGTTCAGTGAGATCGAGACCAGCCGATTGATTATGGATATGATCCAGAAAAAAGGTTTTAAACCACGTGTGTAAATAACAGATAATGTTTGATATAAAGTGTAAAAGATGGCTGATCTCACATCCTTTTTAAGCATTACCGCCCGTCTGGCAAAGGTTGAATTGACCATCACAGAATCCATTGCATTTAAACATTTTTATCATGGCAATATTATTCGCGCCTTGATCATTCATTTACTGAAGAAGAAGGAACGATGGGAAGATCACAGCCTATCCCCGGGGCTGGTACCCATTGTACTGGAAGACGGCCAATTAGTTTACCAATCTGGCGATGTTTATACGATTGGACTCCTATTTTTGGGAAATGATTTACCTCTTACAGAAAAATTCAACGTGAGATTGGCTAACTATTTAGGAAGACCGGAAGGTATTCTTCGGCTGGGGGTAAATGCGCGGTTAAAAAATTATGTATTGTTCGATGAAATTAATTTGTTGCAGATATTTACGAGGGTAAAAAAAAATGTGCACGACCACTTTACGATCCGGATTTTGACTCCATTAGCCATCGATCGCGAAAAGCAAGATATGGTGGCCGGACATTCACGTTATGATCAGCAATTATTTAAGGTGGAGGTTCTGTTTAAAAAAATTATTGATCGATTCAACAATTTGTGCCGCTCAGGAACTTTACGATTAGATGAGATTCAGACGGAGCATTTACCGCCGGTTGCGCTTCAATTGCTCAATAAAAATTTGATGTGGCTGGAGTTGCCCACACAAAAACGAAAAAAAAATTACGGCGGAGTCGTGGGGAGCCTGGAGGTAGCCGGCAAACTGGATGATTTCTGGTTAATGGCCCTGATTGCTGGTTCTATTTTGCACATTGGTGAAAAAATCAATTTTGGCTTCGGTTTTTATGATATCCCGGAATTTTTTACAGATATTGCGCAAATTTTGAAACCGAAAATTTCATTGATTGATCGGGCGTTAAGTGAGAGTAATCTGAGCGATGCGTTTCTGGAAACAAAAAAGAGCAGTAAGGTGGACGGAGAAAATTTAGATGAGTTCGAAGAGCAGTATGCATTCCTGGCAGAACAAATTCGGGAAAAAGTTAAAAAAGGGACGTACAAACCGGCCCCGTTAAAGGGATTGGTTGCGAAACAAAATAAAAAAGTGCGCGCACTGGCCGTGCCAACGGTTGTGGATCGCTGGCTACAAAGAGCGGTTCTAAACATTCTTGCTCCAACTCTGGATACCCTGTTTGAAGATTGCAGTTATGCCTATCGACGCAACTATTCTCGCCAGCAGGCCCAGCTGGCAATTCAACAAGCCTATCGGCAAGGCTATCGCTACGTTTTAGAAGCCGATATCGAAAATTTTTTCGATGAGGTAGAATGGGATATTTTGTTAGGCAAACTAAGAGCGTTGTTCCCTTTTGATCCGGCGGTCGATTTAATGGAAAAATGGATAAAAGCGCCGGTCATGTTCCGGCAAAAATTAATTCAAAGGCAAAAGGGCCTGCCACAGGGTGCGGTAATTTCGCCTTTACTTTCTAATCTTTATCTGGATGAATTTGACGAATCGATTCAAAACGCCGGATTTAAGCTCGTTCGCTTTGCTGATGATTTTGTTATTCTATGTAAACATAAAAAACAGGCCGAAAAGGCTTTGCGCCAGGCCCGGATAGCTTTAAAACAACTGGATCTTGAAATAAAAGAAAGTAAAACGGGCATTACACACTTCGACGATGGATTTCGCTATTTAGGCTATTTGTTTTGTCGATCCGTAGTTCTGGAAACCTTTAAAGAAAAAGACCAGCGGAAATTTGATTGGGCTCTGTTGGACGAAAGCAAAATTCCGCCCAATAGCTGGCTGGCCAATGCGCGCTTTAATGGGCAAACATTGGAACAATTCTTAAAAACGAAACGACGGCAACTATTTAAAGGCTTGTTCAATAAACGGGATCAACGCCCGATACCAGCGCAAAGAACCGTATATTTAGGCGATTATCAATCCAAAATTAAAGTAAAAAATAATCAACTTATGATTTTTAAATTAAATGGGGATAAATATGCATTGATCGATAAAATTCCTCTCGAGCTTATTCAGCAAATTGTTCTACTGGGCCCTATTCCTCTGAGCATGCCGGCTTTGTTTAAATTAATGCGCAAAAAAATAGCGGTATTGTTTACCAGTGCTCAAAGTAAACCGGTTGGGATGATAGAGCCTGTCCCCAGAGATGTTTCGCTATGGATCAAACAAGAAAAATTATTTAATGAAGCCGAATTTAAAGTGAGCTTCAGTCGCTCCATTGTGATGGCTAAAATTCATAACTTTTTAAAAAATTTACAATATTTAGAGTGGGCGGAAAGGGAGCGTTGTTTCAATGAATTAAGCGTATTGAAAAATAGCTGTCTCAATAAAAATTCTGTTGAAACCATTCGCGGCATAGAAGGCCGGGCCGCTGCGGTTTATTTTAGGCATCTGGCAACCATCCTTGGTAAAGAATGGAATTTTAGCGGGCGTAAAAAACATCTGCCTGCCGACGGCATTAATGCCTTACTCTCGCTTGGATACACGATTTTGTACAACTATTTAAGCGGTATGATCATGGGTCAGGGGCTCAATCCGCAAAAAGGAATTTATCATGCATCGCACGCCAACTTTAATGCTTTAAGTAGCGATTTGCAGGAAGAATTTCGTTTTATGATCGATCGTCTGATTTTAACGCTAATTAATCGCAAACAAATCACCCCGGAGCGCTTTAAGCAGCCGGAAAAACGAGGTCGGTATTTTTTGTTAAGTAAGGAAATGAAGCATCTTTTTATCAAAGAAGTAGAAAAAAAATTACATCAACGTATATTTTGGAGAGTTTGTAAAAAGGAGATGAGTTATATGGAAATCATGAATTTTCAGGTAATTCAGATAAAAGAATTGATATTAAAAAAACGAATGGAATATCAACCGTTTATAAGGCGCTAATCATGTTGTACGTTATTTGTTATGATATTGAAGAAGACAAAACACGCCGACGCATTAGCGTCATTTTACAGGGCTTTGGCCAGCGCGTGCAAAAATCGGTATTTGAATGTGAATTGGATGAACGGGGACTGCAACGCCTGATTCGTCAGTTAGAAAAAAGCTTTACCGGGCAGGAAGGAGATAACATTCGAATTTACCAGCTTTGCCAGGGCTGTAAAATGAAGTCCTTAGGAATAGGGAAGATATCGCCTTCATTAAATGAAAAAGATTATATTTATTTGTAAAGCGCGCATTTTGTGTTTATCTTTAAAAAACCGTTTTTAAAATTATGGCAAGCAGGGTGAGAATGAATAAAATAGCATGGACTGATAGTAAAAACGATCACAAGAAAAAAAATAGCATTTAAGGCAAAGAAAAACAATGAAATACATAATAAATAGGTCCATGCCAAACATTTAACATGAATAAAAACAATGGAATATATTCAAGATGAAAGTGGTAAAAAAGACGAATTTACCAAGAGTCGGCCCTGAAGGGTTTAGGTTCATGTCAAACGACGATTTAGCGCTTGCCTGCGTAGGGATAGCGGGCGCGCGGTAATAATGGACCTGTCTGGACAGGTGATTGAGACTTGTAAAAATACACCATTTCATATCCAGCATATACCTTTAGGTAATAATGGACCTGTCTGGACAGGTGATTGAGACTAAACTTAAGATGATAACTCCGGAAAATCGTTTGAAAAATCCCTTGTAATAATGGACCTGTCTGGACAGGTGATTGAGACCTTATTTCCATTCGTCTCAAGATGAGGCTTGAGTTACGGCGTGAATGGAACTGTCCAAACAGGTGATGTACAGTGTGGCTAACGGATATTCTTAACGAGATACACCATTGAATTTGTGAAATAAATCGTATTTTTAGTAGTTGTTAATCAGAGGATAATCGAAAAAACAGCCCCCCTAAAAGGTCAAGTATTTTTTTATGTTTAGTATTGATTTTAATTTTTCTCTTTTGTAATATTGATCTGAAGAAATTGCGAATCTGCTTTCGGTTTTATCAGTCCACACGCTGATTTTTAAATTTTAGATTTTTTTCCAGATAAATTATAGGCCCATAGCCTTTGAATAAAAATTTTAAAAACGAGAAAATGTTTTTACATTGGGATATTTTAATATGGCTAATATTTCAGCCTTAAAGCCCGATATTTTTTCGGCTTACTTATTTTTTCCTTTTGCCTTCGATAACACAACTATCCAGGTTAACAGGCTGGTGGATGCCCTGCAGAAGGATCCGTTGAAAAGTTGGCGGGCAGCCGATTATGAAATAATAAAGGGTAAAGATTACAACGAATATCTTTATTTTTATCCCTATGCCAGGGATATTCTCTTTTCATCGGCTAAATCAAACCCCAGAGATTTTTATTTTTTACAATGGCAGCAAAACAACCTGAGCTTAAAAATTTATGGTAACGACCCACAGCCATTGACCGCTGGCGTGGAGGGCGTCTATCTCCATCTCTATGAGTTTGGCGTTGGCATATTAATTTTTGAGCTCAACAACCGGTATCCCTGTGCCAACTTACAGGAATACATTCGTCTTCTCGATCTGGCGCGCCGCCTGTATCCTCCTTTTGTGCATGGCGATTTCGACTTTTCGGATCCTCGCCGGGAATTAGTCAGCGCTATTGGGGAAAAAGAGTGCCCGGCAAAAGTCCAGCTGTTTGAAAATGAGCAACTATTGGTTGAACATGATTATTTTAACGACAACCGATGGCGGATGGCAGAGCCCGACCGCCACATTCCCACGCTTTCGCGCTTGATCACCTATTTTCTGGATCTGGAACGTCCGGCATTCCATTTTACCACGGCTGCGGAAAAGTACTGGTCCATTGTGGACGACCGCATGTTTGTGCACAGTTTTTATCGTTTGCCTCTGGACGACCAGATACACAATCAATTGTTTGTAGAGAGTTTAAAACGATTTTTTTCTTTAAACGATGAGGAAAAGCACCGCTTTAAAGAAAGATCGCTGGATTATTGGTACCAGATGATCTTTCTGGATCAGAATACGCCCACCTGCCAGAATCCGATCTTAATGAAATCTATCTTAAACGGGGCGACTTATACGCGCTGGACGGATTATCACACTTTCTACGGCTACTCAAAGTTCAGTTCAGTCATGCTGGTTACGACCAATAATGCAGAAGATAGCGATGATTTTTCTCATGTATTACATAGCCATTTTCACACCATGTACTATCAAATTGCGGTATTGCTTTTCTTTTACCGCGGCGCTTTGCTGGCCTTTTCGCGGCGCAGCGCTAAAATTGTTAAGTTGTTTCAAAAGGGGATTCAGAAAAAAGGCAAGCAGTTGCTGGAACGTTTGCAGAAAGAGTTTTTGCTATTCCGCAATCGCTTCTGGTTTAAGGAGGTAACCGCACAGGACCAGGGAATTGAGATATTCCAGAAATGGGCGCAACAAATGAATATCTTTGAATTAATGGAAGATGTAAAATCAGAAATTCAGGAATTATATGAATTTGTTAATTATGTGAATGAGCAAAAAGAAAACCAACTTTTAAAGTGGATTACCTTTGTCGGAGCTGTTTTACTTCCAATTACTGTTGTCACTGGTTTTTTAGGCATGAATTTGTTTGATCCTCAAAAACCGCCAATAATTAATCTGACTGATTTTGGGAACGGTTGGCTGTGGTTCTGGGTTCCTCTATTACTGCTTTATCTGGCAATTTTTATGATATTTATTTTACATAAACTCAAAAATGAATAACCATATGAGCTTTGCCTTTTTCCTGGGCGGCTATGACGCCGAAATGTGCGAGATCAAAAAGATTCTGGAACAGACGCATCAATCGTTTTATGATAAACGGTTGGCGTGGGGCGCCAGAGCCAGCGATTACCAGCAGGAATTAAAAGAGCTGTCAACGGACCTCATTCCCGTGCTGATTGAATTAAAACGCGATATTGCCCTGCCGGA
>NZ_JBSMDE010000164.1:0-8655 GCF_056497305.1 Caldithrix sp.
GAAGCATTTTTTGAAAAGTCTTTCTTAAGAGCGATTTTAACTTTTACACAAAGAGGTTGCGCTAATTGGAACAACCTTCAGGAAAATGCTTCGCCCTTACGCCTGAGAAAGATTTCTCCGCTCTGCACGTGGCTTTTGCTCCACGCATCGGTCGAAAAGACAATAAGTGAGGCTTCGTGCCGAGCGTCATTCCAAATCCCGATTCATGGTGACAGACCCGTCTGTCCAGCGGGAGAGGCCATTCAACAATTAAACAATCCAACAATTCAACGACTTTCCTTCCTCACCCCGCACAAAAATTTTTGCATCCCGCTTTAGCGGGATAGATCTTTTAATGGAAGTATTTTAAAAAAATAGATAAGTGAGGAAGTGGTAATGGTAAGCTGGTCCACTGGTTGAGATGAACTCTTTATTGAATTCCGTGTTTTCCATGAAGGTACGAAAACATGCTAAAAAATCATCGTCAAAGGAGAGCGATCTTTGTGGCTCCAGAATGGTTCTCATTTGCAGATAGGCATTTTCTGAGAGAAAAGACCATTTCTGGAAGATTTTACTACTTGTAAATTAAAGGAATTTTTTATTATTTTAACCTGTTCATTTATTTTATCAAAACCAATCAAAGGAAAAAGAATGCAAGAAAGATGGGCACTTGTTACGGGAGCCGGCAGCGGTATTGGTAGAGCTCTGACGCTTTGCCTGAGCACAGAACAGGGAATCAATGTGCTGGCGGTTGGCCGGAATCAGGAAAAATTGCTGGCCACACAACAAAGTGATCCTCAAAAAATCAAGATTGTTGCAGCCGATGTTTCCAGCGAGGTCGGGCGAAAGAAGATTAGCGCCCGCGTCGAGCAGATGGGCCGGATGGACTATTTGGTGCACAATGCGGCCCAATTGCTTCCTGTAAAACCTTTAAAAGAGGTTGAGCTTGAAGAGTGGCGACAACATTTTGCCGTGAATGTGGAGGGCCCGCTTTTCCTGACGCAAAAACTTTTGCCTTTTCTTACAAAAGGCGCCAGAATATTACATATCAGTTCAGGGGCGGCGCACCATGCTTACGCTGGTTGGGGAGCGTACTGTACTTCCAAAGCGGCCTTGTTCATGCTTTATCGGGTGTGGAACAAGGAATTAGCCCAAAGCGGGATTCTGGTCGGCAGCCTGCGGCCCGGGGTGGTCAATACGCCCATGCAGGATCAAGTGCGAATGGCCCGTAAAGAAGATTTCCCTGCCCTGGAGCGCTTTATTCAATTACGGGAGGAAGGAAAGCTGCTTGAGCCAGACATGGTAGCGCGCTTTATCTGTCAGGTAATGTTGCAAACGGATGACGATCAATACGTAGCGCAGGAGTGGGACATCCGCGAA
Source organism: Caldithrix sp. (assembly GCF_056497305.1). Lineage (NCBI taxonomy): Bacteria > Pseudomonadati > Calditrichota > Calditrichia > Calditrichales > Calditrichaceae > Caldithrix > Caldithrix sp. The sequence continues at coordinate 1,360 of NZ_JBSMDE010000164.1, forward strand.
CACGGCCCGCTGTTTGGCATGGAAATTAATCAATGAGGTAACCATGAAATATTGGCTTTTTAAGACGGAACCCTCTGCCTATTCCTGGCAGGACTTAAAAAATGAACCGGACAGAACCACTTTCTGGGATGGTGTGCGCAATTATCAGGCGCGCAATCTGTTGCGTGATGAAATTAAACAGGGAGACCTGGTTCTGATCTACCACAGCGTAAAACAACCCCAGGCTATCATGGGCATTGCCCGCGTAGTCAAAGAAGGCCACCCCGATCCAACGGCTTTTGATCCGCAATCAAAATACTTTGATCCCAAAAGCGATGCGCAAAATCCCCGCTGGTTTGGCGTGGAGGTGCAGGCCATTCAGGAATTCCAACCGCCAATTACGCGGGAAGAACTGAAACGCCTCCCTCAACTGCAAAATATGATGTTGCTGCGTAAAGGCAGTCGGCTTTCTGTTCAGCCCGTTACGGAAGAGGAATGGCAGACCATCGTAAATTTTCGGCCTCCGCAGATGATTTAGAATACTTCCTTCAAAACTTCTAAGGCAGCAGAGCCGCAACCAAAAGTGCAAGAAACTATTTTAATCAAAATTATCTTTCACGCAGATTTCACAGATATTTGCAAAAATAATTTAAACCAATTCTTCAACACGTCCTCCCTAAAACAGCATTAAAATTTTCTCACGCTAAAGCGTTAGATCTTTTGATGGAAGTATTCTAATCCCGCCACAGCGGGATGCGAAAATTTTTGTGCTGTGTGAAGAAACAAAACTGTTGAATTGTTGATTTGTTGATTTGTTGATTTGTTGAATGGTTTGATGTCCCGTCCCAGAGAATCGCAATTTCCGCTGCTCTCCAACAGGCTAAAGCGGCCGGACAATTAAGAAAATTTCCCACACAAGTCTTCCCCCTCTCCCAGACTTTTATTCTGAGAGAGGGGGATCGAGGGGGTGAGAGCAAATTCGTGAAATGACTTCTGTTGTTGGAGAAGTAAAGTTAAGAGTATATGAGAGTAAGAGTTAAAGGATTCCGGGGCACCGTCCTGTCATTTTTAAAAGAAGGTTTTTGGTTGCGGCTTTGCTGCCTTGGGTAACTGCATTGTGTTATGTCTGATTGTTGGCAGGAAGCGGAATCTTCTACTACCAGGTTGTCATTACGACTGGAACCCCGTTTTATCTGAAAGAAAGCAGAAATTTTGCGCTACTAATAGTGTTGTTCTGATGAAAAAAGAGCGTATTAGAGTCGCCTGGGACATGGAAGGTAGTCCTGTTTATCTGGGAGTAATGCGTTGCCTTTAGGGACATTCCCGCTTGTGCGAGAATGAAAACTTTCTGTGAGAAAACAATGAGATTTTTATTTGTGTCCACAGCTTTTGCTCGACTTAACTGCTGGTAATTCCATCAATTAACACCATTCAAACCACAATTTGTATTTTTATTCAAGTAAAATTTTTTTAATCTGACAACAATTTCATTGATTTATTTTGAATTCTTGCTTTAATTCTCATAATCGTCAAATTAGAAATAAATAAAAACGGAGAATGTTGCAAGAATATGCAATCCATAATGAAGCCCTTGCGCTCAGTCGGATTGGTAGGCTATGGCGCTTATCTGCCACGCTATCGGATCAGAACCGAAACCATTGCCCGCGTCTGGAGAGGCCGGCAGTCGGGTAATCAGTTGCCGGTTGAGCAAAAAAGTGTGCCGGGCCTGGATGAGGACACCATCACCATGAGTATTGAAGCCGGCGGCAATGCGCTACAACGCGCCGGTATCAATGCCCAGCAAATCTGCGCGGTGTGGATTGGTTCCGAATCGCATCCCTACGCTGTAAAACCGAGTGGTACGGTGGTGGCTCAGGCTTTGGGTATTGCTCCGGCCAACACGGCCGGCGACTTTGAATTTGCCTGCAAGGCGGGTACAGAGGCCATGCAAGCCGCTTTCGGTTATGTGGGCAGCGGCCTGGCGGATTACGCTCTGGCCATCGGCATGGACACGGCTCAGGGACGACCGGGCGATGCGCTGGAGTACACGGCTGCCGCCGGCGGGGCGGCGTTTGTGATCGGACCGGGAGAAGATTCGCTGGCCGTTTTGAAAGGGGCCTACAGCTACGTGACCGATACCCCGGATTTCTTTCGGCGTAATTACCAGAAATACCCGGAGCACGGCAATCGCTTTACAGGCGACCCGGCCTATTTTCACCATATTAAAATGGCGGCTTCCACTCTGATGCAAGAATTGCAACTTAAAGCCAGCGATTTTCGCTTTGCGGTGTTTCATCAACCCAACCAGAAATTCCCGCAAAAAATAGCCCGTGATTTAGGCTTTAAATTAGAACAGATTAAAGACGGTTTGCTGGCTCCCAGAATTGGCAATACCTATGCCGGCTCTGCTATTTTGGGCTTGACCGCCATTCTGGACAAAGCCCAGCAGGGAGATCTGGTTCTGGTGGCCAGTTTTGGTTCCGGGGCAGGGAGTGATGCGTTTTGCTTTGAAGTTACAGCAAAATTGACGGAACGGCGCGATCGGGCGCCTTTGACCGAACACTACCTGCAGCGCGTAAAGTACATCGATTACAGCCAATATGCCAGATTCCGTGAAAAAATCAAGCAATCGTGATCCTATTCAAATCGGATGGAAAGGCACAGGAACAATTTGAGGAATGATTTATCATGAGAGAAGTTGCCATTATCGGGATTGGTCAGGTTCCCGTGCGTGAGCACTGGGACAAATCCTTGCGCGAATTAGCCGTAGAAGCGCTGTGGCAGGCGCTGTCCGATGCCAATCGGGATGAAATCGATGCCTTATTTGTGGGCAACATGTTAGGCGGTGAATTAAGCGAACAGGAACACTTAGCGGCTTTGGTTGCTGATTTCGCAGGCTTTGCCGGCGTGGAAGCGGTAAAGGTTGAAGCAGCCTGCGCTTCCGGTGCGGCCGCTTTCCGACAGGGCCTGTTCGCCGTGGCCAGCGGACAAAAGCAGTGTGTGGCTGTGGTCGGCGTGGAAAAATTGACCGAACGTTCCGGATGGTTTACCACCAGCGCGCTGGCTACCGCAGCGGACGCAGATTTTGAAACTTCGCTGGGGTTAACTTTTGTCGCTTTAAATGCGCTGATCAAACGGCGCTTCATGTTCGAATACCGACTGTCTAAAGAAGCCTTTGCCTGGTTTCCTGTGCTGGCTCATCAAAATGCGCTTCACAATCCCCATGCCATGTTCCGCAAGCCCATTACCGTTGAACAATATCTAAAAGCCAAGATGATTGCCGATCCCATCAATCTGCTGGATTCCAGTCCCATTGCGGACGGAGCAGCCTGTGTTATTCTGGTACCGGCTGAACACTTGCCCAAAAAGGCCAGACGGGCCGTGGATGTGTTAGCCTGTGAAGTGGCAACCGACTCTATTGCTTTACACGATCGGGAAGATATTTTACAGCTTAAAGGCGCCCGTCTCAGCGCCAGCAAAGCATTTGAAACCGCCGGGCTTACGCCTCAGGACATGGATTTTTTTGAACCCCACGATGCCTTTAGCATCATGACTGCCCTTTCCATTGAAGCGGCCGGCTTCATGCCCGCCCCGGACGCTCTTCGACACGCCCAGGATGGCTATTTTCAGATAGACGGTCCATTGCCCATCTGTACCATGGGCGGCTTGAAAGGAAGAGGACATCCGGTTGGAGCAACCGGAGTTTACCAGATCGTCGAAGCCGTGTTACAATTAAGGGGTGAGGCGCCCGAAGCTCTGCAGTTAGCTAAGCCGCGCCGGGGGATGACGCAAAATATCGGCGGAACCGGCGCCACAGTGGTAACTACTATCTTAAAGGGAAGAAATTAAAGGAGAAGCAAATCATGGACATACCTCGTTACTGGCGTCTCCGTAATCAGCGATATCATCTGGAAGGCAGCCAGTGCGCTCACTGTGCGAAACAATATTTTCCCCCGAGAAACGTTTGCCCCAACTGTAAAAGCAGAAACATGTCGCCGGTACGCTTTTCGGGCAGAGGACGCATCTTCAGTTATTCTGTGGTGTATCAAACTTCGGAACGCTTTGAAGGACAGGCGCCCTATCTGGTGGCGTTGATCAAACTGGACGATGGCCCTTTGATTACCGCGCAATTAACCGATCTGGATATGGATCAGGTACAAATCGACCTGCCCGTTGAGATGGTGGTTCGAAAGTATTTTGCAGAAGGTGAGCGGGGCCCCATTGTTTATGGCTACAAATTTAGACCTCTTTTACAAACTCTGGATTTTAAAAAAGAAAAGTAGGAGAACCGCTTCTCTGCAAGCTCTTTTTACTGACTGAGGAACCATTGAAGAGGCGCGCCTTATTTTTCGTAAAATACTCTTAAAAAGCCAACCTATCAGAAGTTGCATTTCTTCTGTTTCTCCATTACTTTACAGAACTGAAAACAAGGGAGAAGGTGATGATCCAGGTACCCGATGTAAGCGACCTGACCAAAGATGTTTTTTACGAGTTGTTGTACAAACAAACCAGGGCCATGTTAGAGGACGAAAGGGATGCGATTGCCAACATGGCCAATCTCTCTGCGTTGCTCTTTTACTCCATGGAAAATGTCAATTGGGTAGGCTTCTATTTACTCAAAAAGGAAGACGAACTGGTTCTGGGACCGTTTCAGGGTAAACCGGCCTGTGTGCGCATTCCGGTGGGCAGAGGCGTTTGCGGTACTGCAGTGGCCCAAAAGCAAACTCTTGTTGTGCCGGATGTCCACAAATTCCCCGGACACATCGCCTGCGACAGCGCTTCCAATTCTGAAATTGTGGTGCCTATGATCAAAAAGGGAAAGGTATTGGGCGTTCTGGATATTGATTCTCCTCTTTTTGACCGCTTTTCAGAAATGGATCGGCAGGGCCTGGAAAAAATTGTGTTGGCCCTGGTCGAGTACTCGGCTTTTTAAATTCCAATACAGATCAACTAACTGAATCAGTGGGAAAATACCGCTAATGAAAGTAATCGCTCGCCACGATGAATCAGGATTTGAACTGACCTTCCACACAATTCAACTACCTCCCTTGAACACAACATCTTACCCCACAAAAATTCGTAATTGGTAAGTGGTAATGGAGAGTTGCCCTACTAATGTTTTTTGCTTTCTGTAATTGATTGATCCTTACAGCTTGGTTGCCTTTTCTGGCTACAATAGTAAGCTCTGGCAAAATGTATTTTTAGTCTCATTTCAGAATACCGCAGCTGAGGAAAACAATAACGAAACCACAAAATTTTTTCCCAATGACAGGTAGGCGCATCTTACACAATCCTACGTTAACATATTTAATAGAGAAACTGGACTATCACCGTTCCCTTTTGTACCTTACTGCAGGTCTGTTAAAAAATTTAAACACCTGGACAAAAAATTAAACGATCGGATGAAAAGTTCATAAGCCACTCTGTCTGCTAATTCCAATGATTACAGGAGATAAACTGAAATTCCATCTCTGGCACGAAAGTTGATTTTATTAAAACGAAAGCTGTGGAAAGAGGTGTAAATCATTAGACCGCTCCCTCTTTCCAGAACTGTTTAACAAAAAGAACAGGTAAAAATAAAAGGAGTCTTCAAAATGCAATACAAACCTTTTTGCTGGATTTTAATGCTGGTCCTGGCTGTTCTATTTACAGGTAGCCATCTTCAGGCCCAGCAAGAAGGAAAAGTCGTGATGATCCACCCTAAAGTGGGTAAAAGTCTGGATTGGCAGGAGCGGGAACGCTACGGCTTTTTCCCTGAGATCAAACATTTTCAGAATGCTGTCTTTTTGTTAATGCCGGACAGCACCTATCGCCTCCGGATTAGCTATTTTAAAAATGACACCCTGCGTAGCAAAGTGCTTAGCCTAAGTAAAGAAGATTTTTTGCGGGATTATTACACCGTTATTCTGGAGCGAGAAAAGGAGAAACACCAACCAGGCAGGGAAGTTTTTGTGCAGAGTGTTGCCGGAGAATCGTTACATGGGCGGCTGCTTGCAGTGCAAGAGGATGCGCTTGTTCTGGGAACAGGTCGTGATCAGAAAAAGCCCATTCCGCTCAATGAACTCAGTCAGGTCTCTGTTGTGCACCATGCTTCTGTAAAAAAAACATTGCTGATCAGTCTGCTTGCCGGTGGGGTTGGCGCTGCTATCGGTCTGGCCAGTGGAGATGACGAAGGCGGCTGGTTTCCTCTGACAGCCGAAGAGAAGGCGGTTTTGGGGTTTTCTGCTTTTTCTTCCATCGCTTTTTTCGTAAGTGGAAGCATAGCGGCCATCAAAGCGGTTGATGTCGAAATCCCTTTAAAAAAACTGGCCATGGAAGAGCGGCGCTCCATTCTGAAAGCTGTGCTTAGCGGCACATACCAGCCGCGCAACGCTCTGAGTCTGGTTGGCTCATTCGATTACCTCCAGTATGATCAGGATTTTGCCATGTCGGCTTTCTCCCTGCGTGTACAGAAGCAATACAAACCGCGTATTCTGTTTAGTCTGGCCTATACGCGTTCTAACTGGTCTGATTGGCAGAATGTTTTTCAGTATGAAACGGAGTATGAGAGCGGGATGATGCGTGAACGCATGCGCTGCAATTTGCTCAGCGCCGAAATCACGGCTCTGGCCAGGGCGACCGGCACGGTGCTGCCCTTCTTCCGCTGGGGGCTTGCCTACAATAGTCGGACGAAGCAGGATTACACAAAATCGCACTATCAGGATGCAAAAAGCGGTGTAACGAGGGATGTAGAGGATTCAGTTCAACAAAAGGAAACGTTTTGGGGAATTCCTCTGGCCATCGGGACGCTTATCCAACTGCATTCCAATGTTCGGTTAGAACTTAAGGTAAAAAAGATTTTGACCAACAAGCAACCCTGGCAGTTAGGCATCGGTTTACAGGTAGGACAAAGGGCTTTCCACTAAGTCATCGTTGAAGTGGGCGATTTAGAATACTTCCTTCAAAAGATCTATCCCGCTAAAGCGGGATGCGAAATTTTTAATGCTGAATATCCTAACCCCCCGGCCCCCTTCCCTTCTTTTAATAAAGGGAAGGGGGAGCAAATTGTGCCGCTTTGCTGAGTCTTCGCCTTACATGTCAACAAATTTTATTTTTTTGAAATCTTTGTGCTCTCTGTGGTTGTTTTTGGTTGCGGCTATGTTGCTTTGGAAATATTCCTCCTGAACTTCCTACATAAAACGTTGGTTGTGCTAAAGCTGATACACTAAAAAATTAAGAAGTCCCGTAGGGACGAAACAAATTAGCCAACCGCGTCAGCGGTGGGTAAAGCAAAAACACAAAAAACATGGATCGTCCTGTAAGGACGAGATAGGAAAC
>NZ_JBSMDE010000165.1:0-14895 GCF_056497305.1 Caldithrix sp.
ATGAGTCCACTCTAAAAAGGTATTATTATCGAATTTTATTTAAATTTGCCTATTGTTTTTATTTAAATTACATCAAATATCTTCGTGTTAATCCGTGAAATTCGTGGTTTTTATACTGAACTCATAATATTTAAATGGTTTAAGATTTGGTTTAATCTATTTCTGGCGAATATCTGCCCAGTAATAGCCCTTTCCCCCCGGCCCCCTCTCCCGCAAAGCAGGCGAGGGGGAGAAGGGAGGTGTTGGAAATTCAAATCTAAAAATATCATTCGTGAATTCGTGGCTATATTTTATTTTCTGTAGTTGACTAATGGTTGCAGCTTTGCTGCCTTAGAATCTTTGTATTAAGGAAAATCGATTCCGTTCTTAGTCATTTTTTTATTGGCTCTATCGAGCCAATGCGACTCTGGAGAGTCGCGCTACGGAATGTGAAAATTTTTGTGCTGTGTGAGGCAGTAAAACAATTAGGTAAAAAACAATGCTGTTTCTTGCCAATGAACTGAAGCACGTTTATTTTTTGTGTGAAAAAAAATAGATTTATTCCTTAAGAATTACTAAATTAAAGTTTAATATTTATGTCAATCTTTAATTGAAGGAGTTGTAATGCGCTTAACTGTGAGTCTTTTATTAACAATTGTTTTAATGCTGGCAGCCTGTAAAAAAACAGAAATTGCCAATCCGGAAAGAGATCTAGTGCAGGTGGGCAAACTGAGTGTTGATAAACAGGTGTTTATTAACCGTTACCGTTTAAGCAAAGATTTTGCCCAGGCTAACGAGATTACGCGCGACGATGTGGTTAAATTTCTTGATGAGTATTTTGTTAAGAATTACCTGCTGGTAAATAAGTTGCTGGAGCAGGGCATTGAAAATGAAAAGGAGATTAAGGAAGACTTAGAACGCCTCAAACGGCGAGCAATGACCGGAATGAACGGTCCGCTGTACCGCAAGGTAATCCCTACTTCTGTTGAGGTCAGCGAGCAGGAAATCAAAGATCTTTACGATAAAAGTAAGTACATGCTCAAAATCGCTTACATACGCGTGAGTTCCAAACATCTGGCAGATTCTTTGTACCAGGCCCTGAAGAATGGTGCCGACTTTGGCGAACTGGCTAAAAAATACTCCCTGGATATCCATACCTATGAGCACGGCGGCGAAGTTCGTAACTACATCCAGCCTGGCAGTCTGGATCCTGAATTTGAGAAAGCCATCTTTAGTCTCAAAGAAGGGCAGGTGTCCAGGCCTATTTACATTACCGGCTGGTACAATCTTGTTAAGGTCATAAAGAAAAAACCCATCCAAAGAAAACCGCTGGACCAGATGCGTCCTCAGCTGAAGCAACGCATTCAGCAATTCAAATTGAATCAAATTCGCAACAATTACATCGATAGTCTCTTTATTAAATATGATTACAAAGTAAACAAAGAACTGTTCCCTTACATCAAAAAGGCATTCGTTCCTTTCGATCGAGTCGGGCAGCTCAAAGTCGATGCCATCCCCAAAGACAAACTACAGGAACCTTTGGTGACCTACAAAGGAGGGCAGTTTACACTTTTAGATTTTGTAAAAACCTACAACAGCTCCAATGCAGCCAGTCGTGTCCCATTACGCTACGACGATGAAATAGAGAACCATATTAAAACTCTGGTAATCGGTCACCTGATGTACGCAGACGGTGTGGCCAGAGGCTTACTGGAAGATGAGCAGTTTAAATTCCTCTACAACCGCATGCGCATTCAAAAATTGGAACGCGAAGCTTTGAAACGCCTGGTCAATGATCAGATTAAATTGACAGATGAAGAATTGAAACAATATTACGAGCAGCACAAACAGGAATGGAATAACCAGGATTTTGAAAAAGTCAAACGGTTTGTTAGAAATCGTTTGATGGCTCAGCATGCTAAAGAGTACAAAAACCAGTTGGCAGAAAAATTACGTAAAGAATTCGATGTGATCTACAATGAGCCGGTCATTAAAGCGGTAGTCGATTCCCTTAATGCCATGAAAAAACAAGCTCATATCAGAAAGTTTTAAGCTCCTCCTCTCGAATTAAATTGAACTGGCCTGTTCGCGATTCGCTTGCGGACAGGCTTTCTTTATTTTTTGCTCTCCGTCTCTGATTCAAGGGACAGGTATCCTTTTCCCTGGGTAAAAAATGCCAATCAGTACAAAAGCAGCCCTGCAGTTTAATCTGCCTCTGAACATAATCCATCCTTTTTTCAGACAATATTAATCAATCTTTTAGTAACTCCGATGTATTAAAAAAGAAAAGTTAGGAAATGGAAGATCAATGTGTGGAATTGCCGGTATTTTCCAATTGGATGGGCCGTTAAAAGAGGCCAGACAAAAAATGGAGCGCATGGTAGGGCAACTCTATCATCGCGGCCCCGATGAATGCGGATTCTATTTCAATGGCAATGTTGCATTGGGCATGGCCCGGCTCAGTATCATCGATTTACAACAGGGAACGCAGCCTATCTGCAATGAACAACAAGCGATCTGGATTGTGTTCAATGGCGAGATTTACAACTACATTGAATTACGCCGCCATCTGGAAAAAGCAGGGCACATTTTCCAGACCCAGACCGATACCGAGGTCATTGTCCATGCTTACGAAGAATGGGCGCTGGACTTTGTCAATCATTTAAACGGTCAATTTGCCATCAGCCTGTGGGACAGTAAACAAAAACGCCTCATCCTGGCCCGTGACCGTTTGGGCATTCGCCCTCTGTTTTACAGTTACCGTAACAGAAAATTGCTCTTTGCTTCAGAAATAAAAGCCCTAATTGCCGAGGGTAGCGTTCAGCCCACAGCCAATCCGAACGGTCTTAACCAAATATTTACCTTCTGGATTACCATTCCTCCGGAAACAGCTTTTAAGGGCATTTACGAGTTACCCCCCGGCAGAATGCTGATCTGTAATCCGAATGGAATCAAAGAGATCGAATACTGGGATATTCCTTTTGCACAACCTGAAACAAATACTAAGAGCAGGAAAGCGTTACAGGAAGAATTGTACGCCCTGTTAAAAAGCGCCGTTCAAATCCGTTTGCGTGCTGATGTGCCGGTGGGAGCCTATTTAAGCGGAGGACTCGACTCCTCGATCATCACCGCCATGGTGCAGCAAATCCACCAGAATCGATTAAAAACCTTTTCGGTCAATTTCACGCAAACCTCATACGATGAGCAGCTTTACCAAAAAATTCTGATCGACAGGCTGAACACAGAACATCGCGCATTACGGGTGGATGAACAGGACATTATGAGCCAATTTTTTAAGGTAATCCACCTGGCAGAAAAGCCCCTGTTGCGTACGGCCCCGGCCCCTCTGCTGGCCCTGTCTGCGCTGGTTCGTGGCGAACACTTTAAGGTCGTTTTAACCGGAGAAGGGGCCGATGAATTTTTTGCCGGTTACAACATCTTTAAAGAGACCAAGTTGCGCCAATTTTGGGCCAGGGAGCCGCAATCCAGACGCAGGCCGTTATTGTTAGGTAAAATTTATCCCTACATCATTAACCGTCAGGGAGCGCTGAATCCCTTCTGGCAGGCCTTTTTTAAGCGTCATCTAAGCGAAATCCACCATCCTTTTTATTCGCACCTGTTGCGCTGGGAAAATACGTCCAAAATCCATTTGCTTCTAAGTGAATCGCTAAAAGCAGACTATGATTTTGAACAGCAGCTGGAAAGGGCTGGGCACTATTTAAAGAAACTGAGCGACATCGCATCGCCGCTGAAGCGGGCGCAATACATCGAAGCCAAACTGTTTATGAATGGCTATTTGCTCTCCTCTCAGGGCGACCGGATGCTGATGGGCCATTCTGTAGAAGGGCGTTTCCCTTTTCTGGATCACCGTCTGGTCGAATTTGCCGCAACCCTGCCCGATGACTTCAAATTACATGGTCTGGATGAAAAATACATTCTTAAAAAAACTTTTGCCTCCATTTTGCCGGCCGAGGTTGTCTCCAGACCAAAACAGCCTTACCGGGCGCCCGTCTCAGTGCGTATTTTACACAACGGCTCATTAAGTTGGCTAAATGAATTGCTCAGTGAAGCCAGGATCAGGAGCTATGGTTATTTTGATCCTCAGAAGATCAGAATTCTGAAAAATAAAATCCAGCGCCAGGCGGAGGCCATTTCGCTGCTTGACGAGATGGCTTTAGTGGCAGTGATTTCAACTCAGTTGTGGCATTACCATTTTTTTGAGAATCTGCAAAGCAACACAATAAAATTAGCTCTGAAGAGGAAAATCATTGATCAAAATAAACTGTGAGGGGAGATTGACTAATGGCTTTTTCAAGAGATGCATTAAAAATTGATCCGGCTGCCGAAACAGAGAGAATTACTCAGTGGCTTCGTCAAAATGTGGGCCGCCGATTTCACAAACAGGGCGCAGTTGTGGGGATTAGCGGCGGAATCGATTCCAGTGTTTGTCTGGCTCTGGCGGCGCGGGCCTTTGGCGCAAACAAAGTTTTAGGCGTAGCCATGCCCGAACACGAATCCAATTCCGATAGTCTGATCCTGGCCCAAAAATTGGCGCAGCAGCTGGGCACCCATTTTCTCGTTGAGGAAATGACCGAACCATTGCAGGGCTTTAAGGCCTACGAGCGCCGAGATCAAGCAGTGAAAAAGGTCTTTCCGGAATTTGGCGCGGGTTACAAATCGAAAATCGTGCTGCCCGCGGTTGGTAAAAAAGACATGTTCAACGTTTTTTATTTAACCATTATCACACCGGATGGGCAGGAAAAGACAAAACGACTGCCTCTGGCCGAATATTTACAGATCGTGGCCGCCTCAAATTTCAAACAGCGCTCCAGGATGGCCATGCTCTACTACCATGCCGATCGCCTGAACTACGTGGTGATCGGAACCGGCAATAAAAATGAGCATGAACAGGGCTTTTTTGTGAAGCACGGTGATGGTGGAGCAGACCTTAAACCGATTGCCCATCTGTTTAAAACCCAGGTTTACCAGCTGGCTGAATATCTGGGGATTCCGGAAGAAATAAGAAAGCGGCCGCCCACCACCGATACCTACAGCGCAGAATGCACGCAGGAAGAATTCTTTTTCAGAGTTCCCTTCGAAATTGGCGATCTGGTCTGGTTGGGCATGGAACAGGGAGTTGCTGTGCAGGAAATTGCCGATGCGGCTCAAATCTCTGCTCAGGAAGTGATCAATATCCAGAATGATATCAAACGTAAAATACGTACAGCCGAATATTTGAAAACAAACCCGTTACACCTAATACCTTAAGCCATAAGGAGTTCAAAACATGGAGCGTATTGAACAGAAAATCAGGCACTACATCATTGAAAATTTTTTATTCGGGGATGAAAGCGTGGTCTTTTCCGATGACGATTCGCTTTCTGAGAATGGCATCATTGATTCCACGGGCATACTGGGTTTGGTCAACTTTCTGGAAAACGAATACCAGGTTTCCATTGACAACCAGGAGATTACCCCAGAAAATTTAGATTCTGTTTCCAGGATTGCCCATTTCATCAAAAAGAAATTGGAACAATTGAACTTTGCCAGTTAGTCAGCAGAGCTTTTGATTGGGGTTTGTGGTTTTGTCGGTAAAGTGATGTGTGTCAACCGGGATTGTAAATTGAGGCTCGCCAATGAAATCGGCTTATTGTCTTTTAAAAATGTTGAATGAAAATATTGCGTTTTTTCCGATCGCCTATTTTGAATATTATTTTCTGGAATTGCCTGGCATTCCTGATAAACAACGCATTCGTTTTGACGGTCAGATTGTAAAAGCCAGTTCGCGCGATCTTGAAGACCTTTCTCAGCAGTTTGCGCATAAGGGGTTAAAATTCAGAGAACGATTTAACAGAGGACAAATCATTCTTGTGGCCCGCAATGTAGAAGGACGCATTGTCGGTTATGAAAATCTTGATCTGTCTTCAATACACCATGAGGAACATAGCGGAATTGACATCTCTATTCCGGCACACTCCATTTACCTGTTCGATGCCTTTATTCTACCGCAGTACCGATTTAAAGGGGTGTGGATTGGTTTTAAAAATCTAGTTGCCGACATCATGGCCAAACAAAAGCGTACGCACCTGTTTACCTTTGTCGAAAATAAAAATATTCCTTCTTTAAAAAGCCATCTGCAATATGGATTTAAAATTTACGAAAAAAAACAGATCTGGAAAGTTTTTGGGCATCCATTTTGTAGCACTGTGGCCTTGCAACACAATCTGGAATTAATCAAACGTCTGTTAAAGACTTAAAAGTTGCACCGTCTGTTCACCTTCCTTAACTTGTTGACGAAAGACTTCTGCAAAATTAAACTGTGGCTGTCATCCTGAGGAGTCCCGAGAATCGGGACGACGAAGTATCCATTGTTTTTACTTAACTTATAAGATTCTTCGCTTCGCTCAGAATGACAATTAATGCAATTTTGCAGAAGTCTATGTTGACGATTAAATGAAGTACGGAATGGCCCATGTTACGGTTCACCCAAAAAATAAATTCATTGACTTACGTGCACAACCTGGCGCTCGTTGGGTTTTTGTTGATTTTTTTAGCACGATGTCAGCAACAGAAAGAGAAAACGCATTGGCTGGCCAGAATTAATGGCCAGGTCATTCACCAGGATGAATTTCGGCAGTTTTACGAGTTAGACCCCAATTTTGGTATTAATTCTGTCGGTTGGCCAGCTCTTAAAGCCGAACTGGACAAGATGATCGATCAGAAACTGGCCTTAAAGCTGGCTCAAAAGCAACATTTGTTTGAAGATCCGGTCATTCAAAAAACCATTGCCTGGGAAAAGAAACAGGCCATGTTACGGGCTCTGTACCGAAAAGAGATTGGCGCCCACCTGAACATTACCGATGCTGACTTACGTCGTGCCTATCTGGAACGCAACCAGACCGTGCGCTTGCGACATCTGTTTACAAAGGATGTGAACCAGGCCTTTAGCTGGTTTAAAAAAGTTCGGAAAGATAGCTCACTGTTTTGGCCTCTGGCCAGAGAAGCTTTCAGGGACAGTCTGTTGCGCCGGAACGGGGGAGACCTGGGCTGGGTAAAGTTGTCGGAATTGGATGAAGATTTGCGTAAAGGCATTGATACTTTAAGAGTCGGGCAGATTTCCCGGCCCATTAAAACGCGCTGGGGTTACCATGTGGTACAATTGCTCAACCGTAAAAAGCCGGCCATCATTCGTGAAGACGACTATTTACAACAACGTCCGGCTCTGGAAAAATGGTTGCGCCAGGAATGGGGCAGGGCTCAAGCCCGCGCTTACATCCAGCAAACTATCGGTAAACTTAATCCGCAACCGGACCGCGCCCTGTTCTTAAAAATCTGGTTCATCATCAAAGGCGATCAAAATCTTGAAAATTTGCAGTTGCCTCATCCAAGAATACTTGATGAAAGAATGCTGCAAAAAATCAAAGAGCAACTTTCCAATACCCTGCAGGCCCCCTTTATTCGTTACCGGGGAGGCCAGGTCAGCCTGGGGCAATTTTTAGATCTTTTAAACACCATTCCGCTTACGCAACGGCCTCGATTTAGAACTCCACATGAACTTTCGCTGCAACTGGCCAAAATTTTCCGCGACGACTTTCTGTTCAAAAAAGCGCAAAAAGCCCATCTTGAGCGGGACGAACAGGTTGTTCAGGAAGTGCGCCGCTTTAAAGAGGAGCAGTTGTATTACTACTTTGTCAATCAAATCGCAGACACGCTCTCTGTGCCTCAGCAGGTTGCAGCCTATTTTAAACAAAAGGCGTCCGATGCAGTAGAAAAATTTCCCGAACTCAAATCATTCCATACCCTTCAGGAGTGGAAGTGGAGCAGGGCGGAGCAGATTTTGCATCGCGCATTGCGAGCCATGAAACCGAACATCAAAGTGAATGAACCATTACTCCGACACGAAAATCAGCGGATCAACTGGGGACGAAGAATTCGCATGTTCATGATCCGTAAACCTTCATGAATTTAAACTGTAAAAAGCACAAAGAATGCGGGAAATGCGGAGCGTAGTTCGTGCTACAAGCCTGTTATTTCAAATCCCGATTCATTGGAAAAAGAATCCCCTGCACCGGCAGCCTGAATTTTTCAACGTCTGTTTTGCGAAACTGGTTGCCAGGTCGTGCAGACCTTTAAATTAAAAAACTGCTTCTATTGAAAATAGACCAGAGTCAGATTACCAGAACAAAACCGGACATTTTTTAAGGCAGTCAGGCATGTTTTTAATTGTCTTAAAGTGTTTTTAGTTTTAAATTTAGAAAAAAACGGTTTGGTTCAATGATTCAGATCAAGAAAACATTTTCAATCCTGGCTGTTTGTCTCCTAATAATACAGTGTGACGCTCCGCGTAACAATCCGCTGGATGCGCACAATCCGGACAGCCAATATGGTTTACTACAGGGCACCGTTTTAAGCCAGAGTCTGCCCTACGTTGGGCTCCCATTTACCACCATCACCTTTACAGGAGACAGTAGTTGGACCCAATCCGATGCCCGGGGTAAATTTATCTTTCGCAAGGTGAAGCTAAAAGCGGGCTGGCTCTATTTCAGGAAGTCAGGTTACCACAGTGACTCCCTGTTCATCAACTGGACAGATCATCGAACCCAGAACATCGAAACCCATCTCAATGCTTTGCCGGTACTGGATTCTTTGCTCTTTTACAGCAGCGTGACCAACCGTTACCCCACTGTGCAAAAATTAGAACTCTTTCTCAAAGCCTGGTTGTGGGACCGAGACCAGGACATCGACAGTGTTTTTTTGCTTTGTCCCTCCCTGAACGCGACCTTACCTTTGCAGTACAATTCCGTTGAAAAGTACTACCAACGGGATCGTATTACTCTGTCTGACCTGCATTTGCAATTGGCTGACGAGCTGGTGGGGCACACCTTCTTTCTGGAAGTCAAGGATATGGCACATCGCCGGATCAAGTTGTCTGGAGCTCAGATTCAACGAATTATTCGTCAGGAAATCAATTTAAAAAGCCCGATTGATAATACCGTGGTCAGTTCAACGCCCACTTTGCGCTGGGACCCCATGCATCTGGACTACCAATTTACTTACACCGTCGAAGTGCGCACCAATGAAGTCGATCCCCAGTTAATATGGATTAAAAGCGGCCTTCCGCCTGAGACGTCCCAATTAACAATTGACCAGCCTCTGCCCAAGGAACCGACCAACCAGTACATCTGGGCTGTGTGGATTGTGGACCGTTTTGGCAACCGGGAGCGCTCTAAATTTAAGTCTTTTCAGGTAGAATGAGATGAAGGTAGCCAAGTCTGTAAAAGACATCAGTAAAGAACAGTTCGAAGCCCTGTTTCACATCAGCCGTTTGCTGAATGAGGTCACGTTTACAGAAAAATTAATCGAAACTGCCCTGGACATCGTAATCGACACTCTGCAGGCCGAACGCGGGCTGTTTGTGCGATACAACGCGCTGAGCGGTGCGTTTGACATTTTGGCCGCCCGCAACATTGAACGGGAAACAATTCGCGACCTGTCTCTTTTTTCTTCCGGTATTTTACAAAAAGTGGTAGAAGAAAAACGGCCCATTTTGTACCACGATGTGCAGAGCGATCCACGGCTTTCTCAATTTGAAAGTGTACGCATCCAGAAGATCAAAAGCGTGTTGGGTGTTCCTGTGTTTAACAGGAGCGTCCTGTGGGGCGTAATTCTGGCAGACAGCACACGCAACCGGACGGAATTTAACGAAGAGAATCTGCGCTTTCTGGAATTTTTTGCCAACCTGGTTTCCCTGACTCTGGACAAAATGCTCTACCTGGAGAGTTTGCAAAAGGAGAATCTGGCTCTGCGCCGGAATCTGGAAGATCGCCAGACCGTTAGCACAATGATCGGTCAGAGTCCGGCCATGCTGCAATTTTTTGCTCTGTTGCGCAAAGTGGCGCGCACCGACGCCACCGTCTTAATCACCGGTGAAAGCGGCACGGGCAAAGACCTGGCTGCGCGAGCCATCCACGATTTGAGTCCCCGTAAAGACAAGCCCTTTCTGGCCCAATTTTGTGGCAGTATTCCAGACACTTTGCTGGAAAGCGAGCTGTTTGGTTACAAAAAAGGGGCATTTACCGGAGCCACTTCAGACAAAAAGGGACTGTTTGAGGTGGCCGACGGCGGTAGTTTCTTTCTGGACGAAATCGCCGATATCTCGACGGCTCTGCAGGCTAAACTGTTGCGCGTTATTCAGAATCAGGAAATCATTCCATTAGGAGACACCAGAGTGCGGAAAGTCGATGTGCGCATTCTGGCTGCCACCAACAAAGATCTGCAAAAGCTGGTTAAAGAAGGGCGGTTCCGCGAAGACCTGTTCTATCGCCTGAATGTCTTTCCTATTCGCATTCCTCCGCTGCGTGACCGCTATGGCGATGTGCCTTTACTGACCCGCCATTTTATTCAAAAATTTTCAGGAAAAGAAGTAGCGGTGCACCCGGATGCCATGAAAAAATTGGAACAGTACTCCTGGCCGGGCAATGTGCGTCAGTTAGAAAACACCATTCAACGCGCGCTCATTTTAAGTGAAGAGAGAAAAATAGGTCCGGAACACATCATCCTGGATGTGGACGAAGCTCCGGAAAATTTCAACGGCACTTTAAGGGAATTTGAAAAACTTTTACTCAAAAAGCGTCTGGAAAAATTTGACGGCAACCGTACATTAACCGCTAAATCACTGGGCGTTTCCGTACGCTGGATTCAATTAAAATTAAAAGAGATGCAACGTGAGCGGGATTGAAAAAGACATCTTGTTCGAAAAATTCGAGCTTAAAGCCTGTCTGAAAAAGGACAGTTTTAGCGCAGTGTATCTGGCCCGCCATCTCTTTCTGGATAAAGACATTCTTTTAAAAGCCCTGAATACCAGAAATCTGCCCGATCCTTCCTTGCTTGTGCGTTTTAAACGCGAGGCTAAAATTTTAGTGCGTCTGGACCATCCGCACATCATCAAAGTGCTGGACTTCGGAAACTACCAGGATTTTTTCTACATATCATTTGAATATTTTGAAAGCCACAATTTAAGATTCTGGTTGCAAAAGAAGACCTGGACTAACAGCCAGAAAAAACAGCTGGTTGCCCAGCTCATCGATGCTTTGTGTTTTGCTCATGATCAGGGTATAATCCATCGCGATTTAAAACCGGAAAATATTCTCATCAATGAACAGTTGCATTTAAAGATTGCCGATTTCGGTCTGGCGCTGGTCAAGGATGAGAGCCGAATTACCGAGGAACAATCGCTGGTCGGCACTCCCGCCTACATGTCGCCGGAACAGATTCACGGCGAAGCGTTAAACATCCAGACGGATCAGTTTAATCTGGGCATCATCCTCTTTGAATGGTTTAGCGGAAAAAATCCCTTTTTAGGTCAGGATGCCGGGCAGACCATTAACAATATTCTGAATGTTTCAATCAGCGATTTACAGCGCGAAATGGGAGCCATTCCTCCAGAATTCCAAGCGCCCATTCTGCGTCTATTGCAAAAATCACCACAAAAGCGTTTTTCTAATACGCGTGAGTTAAGATCGGCCTTTTTACAGACCGCGTCCCGACAAAAAGCAAGAGGGGCAAGCGGAATACCCTTAAAAAGGGGGATGGCCCTGCTCAGTGCGCTCGCTGTCGTGCTTCTTCTCTTTCTGTTGTTGCTATGGCGCGCCCAATCCGATTTCAAAAATCCGCGGATCAGCACTTTGCCCGCCAGAGACACGACGGTTCAGTTCGATAAGGTAGCGCGCAAAGAGACCATCCCTCTGAAAACAAGCAATCCCAAAAAGCAGGTTTCCGATTTGTCCTTTGCCCCAAAGCAGGAGCAAAAGAGGCCGGGCAATCCGTCGGCGATTGCTCAGGCCACACCGGAATCAGTTGAGCGGAACGAACCAGCCCGGCTTATTCTTGAATGTTTTCCCTGGGCCGAGGTCGAGATTGATTCGCAATACCATTTTACCACGCCCATGAGCCAGAGTTTGCTTCTGGAACCTGGTGAACATTTCTTTGCCATCAAACATCCGGCTTATCCCCTCTACCAGGGTAAAATCGTCTTACAGGCTGCAGAAGAGAAAAAACTACAACTGAAACTGGACACCCTGTTTGCCTATTTGAATTGCCAGGTGCATCCCTGGGGCGAAATCTACCTTGACGGGCAAGCGATCGGGCAAAGTCCTTTAAAACATCCTCTGGCCGTAACACCGGGACGCCATGTCCTTACCATCAAACATGAACAAATTGCGGAGTTTTGCGACACGCTCTCCTTTGTCCGCAAAGATACCCTGACCGTAAAAATCAACTTATTGCAAAATGCGCATGTTGTAAATCATTAGATTGGCATTAATTTTGTAACTTAAAAAGAATTAGGAAAATAAAAAAGAGAGATGGATTAATGGCACGTAAGTTCTGTTTAATCTGGTTTATTTTAATCGTTACTTTTACATTGTTGTTGGCTCAGACCAATGCCTGGCAAATTGTGAGCCGTATGCCCGTAGCGGTGCGCGGAGCGCAGGCCGTGGAGCACAATGGTCTCATTTACATTTTGGGCGGCTACTCCGATTCCACCTATTCGGCAACCAAACTCATTCAGGTTTACGATCCTGTGGCCAATAGTTGGGAAGTGCTTGCAGACACGCTGAAAATACCGCGCTATGGATTCTCTGCGGATAATTACCACAACAGTGTACTGATGTTCGGCAACGAATTTGCTCCTGACTCATCCCTGGAAATGTGGGACTTTAGCGGCGCAACTTATTTTTATGATTACCGCAACGTTTTTAGCCGTCAGTTTGCAGCCTGCCAGGTGTTGGGCGACCATCTCTACATCTTTGGAGGGTTCCCTGGAGTAGGGGGAAAGAACATTCCCTATCTGGTCGAATATTTTGTGCCTGGCGCCCAGATAACCTACACGCGAGCCAGCAGCTTTGATGAACAGCAATATCCGCCTGATCAAACCGACATAATTCAGCAGATTTCGGCAGCCATCGGTGACAAAATTTATCTGTTCGGTGGGGCGCTGAATGGGATTTTAAACACCATCTACCGTTTTGATACTACAACGCACCAATTTACCAAACTGGACGATGTTTTAACGGTCAGTCGGGCGGCCGGAGCGGCTGTGTCCTTTGAAAGCGGTCAAATTGTTGTGTTGGGCGGCTACAATGAGCGTACTCCGGCTCTGGCCTCAACCGAATATTTTGTAAGCAATTTTGCGGGTAATCTGGACTATTCAGAAATGTTGAGCGATTTAAATATCGCACGCTCCGAACCCTGCGCAGTGGGCTACCAGGACTCACTGATCTTTGTCTTTGGGGGGAAAGACGTGTTAAGCCATTGTGTGGCCGAAGTTGAAAAAATACGCATCTGGACCTCACCGACCGGATTGAAAAATCAGCAGGGCAGGGTACCGTCAAACATGGCCTTGTTGCAGAATTATCCCAACCCTTTCAACCAGCAAACCGTGATCCCTTTCACCCTGGATGAACGACGGCAAGTACAACTCACTCTCTATGATATTACGGGGCGTAAAATAATCACGCTAATCAACCGCTCTCTGGCGCCAGGAAGACATCGGGTGCAATGGAATGGGGTGGATGCGCAGGGGCGTGCCGTGGCCAGCGGGATTTATTTCTACCGATTACAGAGCGCTTCTCTGGTTCAGACGCGTCAACTCATTCTGATGAGGTAATTATGTTTAAAGATCTGCGCTTTTCTTTGTTCGTTCTTGTTTTGCTTGTTTTGTCAGGCAACATGGGATTGGCCGGCCAGCCCAACAGGCTGGTTAAACAGATTGAACAGGCCTTTGAAGCCTTTGAATATCGAACCGTGATTCAACTGAGTGATTCGCTATTGGCGCATCCCGGCGCTGTGGACACCACCCAGATGATCGAAATTTTACGCATGAAGGCCATTGCTCACTACACCTTAAACGAAGAAGATCGGGCTGCTCTGGCCTTTTACCGCATCTTACAATTGAACCAAACGTACACTTTAGATCCTTTGCTCAATTCTCCCAAGATTATCGCCTTTTTTAGGGGCGTAAAAAAAGATATTCTCAAAAATCCGTCTGTCAGCTCGCAGAAAGAGGTCACCAAACCGGAGCCTCCAACAAGCCTGCGGTTCTCGACTTTGCGGCAGGCGCTGTGGCGCTCTATGCTTTTGCCTGGCTGGGGGCATCTCCATCAAAAGCGATCTAAAAAAGGCGTAGTACTGGCAGGACTTTCGGGTGTTACCATCAGCGCAGCCATTTATTATCTGGTGAAAACGCACCAACTGGAAAAGCACTATTTAAACAGCATTGAGCAAAAAGAGATCGACGCCCATTACAGGCAATACAATCAAGCCTTTAAAATACGCAACGCCCTTTTGATCGGTTACGCTCTGCTCTGGAGCTATGCCCAGATTGATCTGTTACAGCAGGTAGAACTGAACATGCGCCTGCTGGTTATGCCTGCCGCTGAATTTAGCCCTACCTACCAGGTGCGTTGGCATTGGCCTTTTTGATGCGAATATTTTTCGCCCCATGCGAAATTTTCATACTCTGTAAGGAGCGACGCACATCGTAAAATCGGGATTCGAAAGGACAGGCAGTGCTTAGCTCATACTTTTTTAGAATACTTCCCTTAAAAGATCTAACACTTTAGCGTGAGAAAATTTTTGTGCTGTGTGTGGAAGTAAAAAGGTTGAGTTGTTGAATTGTTTAATTGTTTAATGGCCCGTCCTTCGGCCGGATAAGCCTGTCCGGCTGCGCCAGCCAGACGGGCCTTTCTCCAAAATTCGGGGCAAAGGGAAATTCTTCCTGCAAGTGAATGGGATTCTGATACCGCTGAAACGGGATTCAGAATGACATGCCGGCCCAGGCCTTCACCGCCTGGGCCCGTCTTGCCCCTTCACAAAATAATTCGTAATTCGTAATTTTTAATTAAAACTAATTCTTTG
>NZ_JBSMDE010000166.1:0-12692 GCF_056497305.1 Caldithrix sp.
AACCTTTACAAAACCGCAAGGGGCACAAAGAAGTAATTATAATTAAAAATTACGAATTATTTTGCCAAGGGACAAGTTTCCCCAGGCGGTGAAGGTCTGTGCCGGCATGTAATTTTTCTTCCCGCTTCAGTCGTAACTCGAGCTTCAGCTCGAGACTTGCCCTAACACCTACACAAATGTTATTCCCATGCAATCGAAAATCCCGATTTTCGGGAACAGGCCAGTCTGGCAGCACCAACCTGACAGGCCAGTCTGGCAGCACCAACCTGACAGGCCAGTCTGGCCACCGGACAGGCCAGTCTGGACGGTTGTAGCAAAGGGGAAATCCCGATTTTCGGGGCGAGGGGGAGTTCAGTTTACCAGTGTAAGGGATTCTTCCTCCCCCGATAAATCGGGGGATCAGAATGTCGTGTCGGCACAGGCCCGCGTCTCTCAAGCATAGCCTGCCGTTTCTCAAAAAATTTCGAAATCCGTAATTTAAAAATGCTCTTTTGGTTCATCTGTGGCTATGCTTTTTCTGTAGTCAATTAATAATTGCTGCTCTGCTGCCACAGTTTTTGCTCAACAAGATTATCAGTAAAATTTAGGGGGATAATCCATTTTGCGGGAAATTCCAGTTGACACATTCTGATTATTTGATTATATTTGTTGATCTAAAATAAAGACTTACGTACAGGAAGCGAGCGTCCCGAGCAATCGGGAAGGTCAGGGGTTCGATAGGCTCTTTGAAAACAGTGTTGAACAAAAAATAAGATTGTTAATAAATGGGGCTGTAGCTCAGTTGGGAGAGCACTTGAATGGCATTCAAGGGGTCAGGGGTTCGAATCCCCTCAGCTCCACAACATGGCTGCTTGTGAGCAGCCTTTTTTTATTTTAACCTTCAGATTTTAAAGCTTTAAATGCCATTTCAATGCCCCTTTTCAATAACTTTTCCTCTTCGGGGAAAACAGTACGCAGATCAATAATAACCTGATCGTCTTCAACGTACGTAATAATGGCCGGACTTTGTTCACGGAGTTTTTTACTGAGGCGATCTGCTTTTATCGAACGGCCCACAAATTTCAAAGCTACACCAGGAAGTGGCAGCAGAGGGTAAGCCCCGCTACCCACCTTGCCGGCCACTCTTTCAATAACGAATTGCTCTTTAATTTCCGGCTCTATCGAATCCAGAAAGGTACGGCAGCGTTCCATTAAAATGTTCTCGTCCATTTTCAAGACCTGATGCGCCGGCAATCGTTGGGAACAATCTTTAAACAGGTATTGGCTCAGAACCACCTGCAACAATTTAATCATCAATTTGTCCAGGCGCAAAGCGCGCAAAAGATGATTTTTAGCACACAATTGCACATACTGTTTTTTACCGACAATGATTCCAGCCTGCGGGCCGCCCAATAATTTATCTCCGGAAAAAGAGATTAAATCCACGTCCGCCTTCACAATGGTATTGATTTCCAGTTCGTAGCCTCCGGCCAGATGCGCTGTTTCGGGCATGGACCCACTGCCCAGATCGTAAATAACAGGCAAATGGTGTTCATGAGCCAGCGCCACAATTTCTTCCAGAGCCGGTTTTTGTACAAATCCTTTGATTTCATAATTACTGGGATGACAGATCAGTATGGCGCCTGTATTTTCATTGATGGCTTCGGCGTAATCTCTTAAATGCGTTTTATTGGTGGCGCCTATTTCACGAAGGATACAACCGCTGGCTTTCATGACTTCCGGCATTCGAAACGAACCGCCAATCTCAATCATTTCGCCACGCGACAGGATAACTTCTTTCTGAAAGCCCACGGTATTTAGCATTAGCATCACAGCCGCCGCATTGTTGTTAACGGCCAACCCGTCTTCAGCCCCTGTTAGTAAGTGCAACAAATACCCAAGGTGATCGTTACGCTGCCCCCGTTTGCCCGTTTGTAAATCCAGTTCCAGATTGCAGTAAGCGCTAACCTCTTTTAAATAGTCCATCCACATGGGATGAAGCGGGGCCCGGCCTAAATTGGTATGTAACACTACACCACTGGCATTGATCACTTTGTGTAGGCTGCCGCTGAGTAACGACTCTATTTGCTTTTTTAGCACACTAAACAGCATCTGTTCGATTTCTTCTTTGAACAGGCGCTGCAGGTCCAAAGTTGAGGGATGGCGTCGAATGGCCTCCAGCTGCTCCGTAATGACCGTTTTAAGAATCTCGCCTTTGAGATCAGGAAAAGTTTGTTCCAGGCGCACCAACAGCGCGTGGGTTGATGGCAGACGAGAAAGAAACGATTTGACCGTGGACATCTGCACTACTCTTCCACTTTGCTTTGCTTTTTTAGAATGATGCGCACCAGTTGAATGCGCTTTTTTGTTGCTTTTTCGATAATGAACTGAAAACCGTTAAAATCGATTTTGTCTCTGTTTTTAGGAACCGAGCCAAATTGTCCCAACAGAAAGCCGGCTAAGGTATCAACTCCTTCTTCCGTGGGCAGGCTTAGCCCTAACTCATCATTAATCTCATCTATTAACGTGCCTCCATCCACCAGAAAGGTTGTTTCGTTCACTTTCTGGATGTGGGGCGTTTCTTTGTCGTATTCGTCCTGAATTTCACCCACAATTTCTTCGATCACATCTTCCAGAGTAACCAGGCCGGCCGTACCACCGTATTCATCCACCACAATCGCCATATGAATCTTCTCTTTCTGGAACTCTCTGAGCAGCTCGTTTATTTTCTTGGTTTCCGGCACGTAGTAAGCCGGCCGAACGATCTTTTCTAACTTAAAATCGCTGGTATTGCGTTTTTTGATGAACGGCAGCAAATCCTTTACGTAAAGGATGCCCACAATATTGTCGATGGTTTCATCGTACACCGGAATGCGACTGTGCATGTGTTCTTTAATAGCTCTCAATACATCATTCAAGCTGGCTTGCTTTTCCAGACAGATCATATCGGTACGCGGAACCATAATTTCGCGGGCCACGGTACCGCTCATTTCAAAAATGCCATGGATCATCTCTTTTTCTTCTTTTTGCAAAGCGCCCTTTTCTTCTCCCACATCCACCAGGGTGCGCAACTCTTTTTCCGTTAAATCAAACTTATTCTTGTCAGCGCCAAAAGCTGCAGAAAGCTGTTGGGTAAACAGGTCGAGCACATAAGATAGGGGGTAAAAAAAGTAGTGGAAAAAGGTTAAAGGCAGCGCAAAGTGGCGACTTAATTTTTTTGCGTTTTTAACCGCCGTGATTTTAGGCAAGATTTCACTAAAAAATAAAATGACAAAGGTGACCACCACCACATTCAAAAGCAATACCAGAGTGGCGTTTTGAATGGCGTACTGGACAATAATTTTGCTGGTAATCAAGGTAGCAATAGAAGCAATGGCCACATTAACCAGTGTGTTACCGATAATAATGGAAATAAGCAAGCGACGTGGCTCTTTTAAAAGCGTAGCTACCTGACGCGTCAAGGGATTTTTGCTTCGTGCAAATTTCTCAACTGTCGATTTGGGTAAGGAGAAATAAGCGGTTTCAGAAGCCGAAAAGAAGGCTGAAAGCAGCAACAATATGACAAAGATCATTAAATACAATAATGATGCAGGATCCAAATCTGGAATTAACCTCCGCGTTAATCAAACTTTTTTTTATGGCCCACAATATAATAAAAAACTATTAAATTTGAAAAAGTTCTGTTTTGCTTCATTGATCTCCAACCGGAATCAGGACAATAACAGCAAGCGTCTGAAGTTTAAGCGCCCCGGACGCGGGCAAAGCGTTCCTCACCCCATGGTTCCGCCTCTTATGATCCGTTACTCTGAATCCGGCCAACATACATTTGTACCAATCTCTCTTCTTCTTGTTTCATTACTTTACGCTTCTCGGGCTCAAGATCGTCAAATCCTTTGAGATGTAACAGGCCATGAATGATCAGTCTCAGAATTTCGTCAGAGAAAGCCACGCCGTAATCTTGGGCCTGCTCGGCGGCCCGTTCCGTACTGATGTAAATTTCACCTTCAATTTTGGGGCCGTCGCTCAAATCAAAGGTCATCACATCCGTTTTATCCGGATCATTCAAATACTCCAGGTGCATCTTCTGCAATGTAGGATCATCGACAAAGACGATGTTCAACGTTTTTACAGCCATCTCCAGCTCGCCGATGATCTGTTGCACCAGATCGCCCCAGGACGCTGCTGTTCCTGACAGATTCTGTGGGAAATTATGAATTTGAATTTCCATTTTTAATGACCATCTTCTCTATTTTGCCCGATGTTGTTTTGGTGGTTGATTTTTTTTCTTTCTGATCCGGATACTCTACGCGGTGCTGAAAAACGCCGTAGAGCACCGGCAAAAAGGCGTCGACAATTTTCTTTAAATCCTTGAAAGTCAGTTCCGAATCATCCAGTTCGCCTTCCTTAAAACGTTTGTCCACCAGATCTTCAATGAAGGCCCGCAATTTACTGGGCGTAGGATTGTTCAGTGTTCTGGTGGCCGCCTCAACGGCATCGGCCAGCATGACAATCGCCGTCTCTTTAGAACGTGGCTTGGGCCCCGGGTAGCGGTAATCGCTCTCGTTCACCTCGTCTTCGCCGTACATTTCTTTAGCCTTGTTGTAGAAATAGCTCATTAAATTGGTGCCATGATGTTCCGGAATGAAATCACGTATGCGTTTGGGAATACCATACTTTTTAGCCAGCTCAATGCCATTTTTAACGTGAGAAGCCAGAATTAAGGCGCTCATATTAGGATTGAGTTGGTCGTGCCGATTTTCCGCGTTCATCTGATTTTCTACAAAATACTGTGGTTTTTCCATTTTACCAATATCATGGTAGTAGCTCCCCACGCGCGCCAGTAAGGGATTGGCGCCTATCGCCTTGGCTGCGGCTTCTGCCAGATTGCCCACAACCATACTGTGGTGGAAGGTGCCTGGCGCTTCCAACGAAAGTTTTTTAAGCAAGGGATGATTCAAATCGCTCAATTCCAACAGCGTAATATCGGTGGTAATATCAAAGGTCTTTTCAAAAACGCCTAAAATCATGAAGGTAAAAAAGGCCGAAAAGATGGCATTGGGCAGCAGATAATAGGCAAAATTTTTCAGCATCTCGGTCAATGGTAAAAAACGAAATAACGAGATGGCGACTATGGTCCAAAAATAAGCAGAAGAGATAAAAACAATGGCTTTGAATATCTGGTTACGGTTACGAATTTGGAAAACCGAGTAAATGGCTACCATCCCACTGGCCACGCTGAACAGAACAATGTCAAAGCCTCCGCCCTGCAATCCACCAAGCACAAGGGCAATTATCACGGTGCCTACAAAGCCCAGGCCGGTATCGATTAAAATGGCCAGTAACATGGAGCCCATGGTTGTGGGGATTAGATAATTACTCCAGTTCAGAGTCTGGGAAATCAAAGCTGCCAGCACAAAATTCAGGATCAGGATGATGGTAATCATCAATAACATCTTGTTGTCTTTAAATATTTTAGGCCGAAAAGAATAGAGATAGAGGGCAAAAATAGCCAGAATGGCAGCCATTAGCATGTAGCGCCCTAAAGAAGAAAGCAAGCCCTGCCAGCGTCCCTCCCGCTGGCTGCGTTCGGCAATAGCCATCTCCAGGGAGTAAAGCTTCTGATAGGTCTCCCTGTCGATTCGGATGTTTTTATCTACAATCAGCTCATTTTCATAAACCATGTCTTTGGTTCGACTAATATTGGCCAGGGCTTCTTCTTTGGTTTTTTCGGTAAATGCCTGGTCGTAGATCAGATTGGGTTTAATGCTACGCACAAAGAGATATTCCAGCACCAGCGTTTGATTAACCGGAAAGTGTTTTAGAAATTCATTTTCCATGGTTTTCTGAAAAGCGGGAAGATCCATACGCTGGCTAAAGCTCAAATTTTCTTCCACACCATTTTTCACCACTACAATTTTAGGGCGAGAAAGGGTGGTTAATTCGCGATTCAATAGACCAGCTTTTACCAGTTTTTCAGCCTGCTGCAAGATGGGCTGGATAGCAGAGACGTTTTCTGCGTTTTTTAAAATATCAAAAACGACAGCCAGATTGGAAGAGGAAATATTTACATCAAAAACCAGTTTGAGCTCATCGCTCAAATTCTTCAGGTATTCTTCTTTATTTTCCATTTTTTCGTATTGCGGAATGGCATTTTCCAGAAAGGGCAACAGATTGCGCAATAATTTAATATTTTGTTGTGTAATGGAATCGTCATAAACAAAGTAATAGGGGACGCCCTTTAGAACCGAATCCTGTTCAGCTTTTAGCTCCTGTTCTGTTTTCAGCACAAAAAAATCGAAGGGGGCTACAATTTTACGATTGGAGATACTGCCCACTTTCATATCGCTAAATTTAAGGGGCCGCTGTGGGTTGAACATCAGAGGCACCAGTATGAGCAATAAAAGAGCGAGTAATAGCTTAATCAGAATGTCATCCAGACTGCGCTGGCCAACTTTTATCTCTTTTATTTTCTCAAAAAAGTTACGTTCATTTTCCATGATTCACTCAAATTTTAGAAATATCTTCTTTCCACTGGCGATAAATGACCAGGCGTTGAATTTCGGAAGTTCCCTCGCCAATTTCCAATAATTTGGCATCGCGCCAGAATCGTTCCACTTCGTACTCGCGGATGTAGCCGTAGCCGCCATGAATCTGAATGGCCTGATTGGCAATTTCAGTAGCAGCTTCGGAAGCAAACAACTTAGCCATGCCTGCTTCTTTTTTGTAAGGCTTACCGTTTTGTTTCAACCAGGCCGCGTGGTAGATCATATTCTCAGCGGCATAAATCTTGGTCGCCATATCTGCCAGTTTGAACTGAATGGCCTGAAAATCGCCGATCACCCGTCCAAACGCTTTGCGTTCCTGGGCGTAAAGCATGGATCGTTTAAAGGCCTCTTTAGCAATGCCTAACGACTGGGCTGCGATTCCCACCCGACCACCGTCCAGGGTTTCTAAAAATTGTTGATAGCCTCTATTTAACTCGCCGAGTAAATTTTCAGCCGGAATTTTGCAATCGTTAAAATGTAAAACGCTGGTTGGGGAGCCGCGCATTCCGCACTTCTTCTCCTTTTTACCGATTTCAAATCCTGGCGTCCCCCGTTCAATAATAAAATTGGAGATACCGTGCGGGCCTTTTTCTTTATCGGTTACGGCAGCCACAACAAAGATATCGGCCACTTCTGCATTGGTAATCCAGGCTTTGGAGCCGTTCAAAACGAAATAGTCTCCCTCTTTTTGGGCCCTGGTCTGAATATGCGCGGCATCGCTACCGGCATTGGGTTCACTCAGGCAAAAGGAACCGATTTTCTGGCCTGTGGCCAGGGGCTTTAAATATTTTTCTTTCTGAGATTCTGTGCCGTAGGTGGCAATGGGATTGGCCGCCAGCGAAACATGAGCCGAATACGACAAAGCCGTTGAAGCGCAAACGCGCGCCAGCTCTTCCAGTACGATGACGTACGAGATGTAGTCCATGCCTGCGCCACCATATTTCTCTTCAAAGGTCAGGCCCATCAAATTGAGTTCAGCCATTTTTTTAAAGGTTTCGTGCGGAAAAGTTTCCTGCTCGTCAATCTCTATGGCTTTGGGCGCTACCTCATTCCGCGCAAAATCTCGTATCATTTTACGTACCATTTCATGTTCTTCGCTAAATTGAATCATTGTCCACTCCTTTACGATTTAATCACGCTTTTTCAAACCGATCGATGGCTTCCTGATTTCCAAAGATAAGAAGCACATCTTTCAACTGCAAACGAGTATCGGCATTTGGCTGAAAATAATAAGTGTGCTCATGGCCATTCCGCAGCTCCTTTCTCTTTACCATTAACACTTCTACATTGTACTTGTTACGAATGGCGGCTTCTCTGAATGTTTTACCCACCAGGTCCATGGGTACTTCCACCTCTTCAAAGTAGTGCTGTCCTACCACATGCACGCGTTTCTGTTGCGTTACGGCTCTGATGCTGCGTTCGCTTTCACCGGCCATATCCCGCAGGAAAATCTGATGATTGTAAGCGTCAATCACTTCCCGTTGACTGATCGTTCCCACAATTTCACCATTTTCCGTATTGGATACAACCGGTAACTCTTCTAAACCGGTTTTTCCAAATAGTTTCATTACTTTGTCCAATGTTTCTTCCAGATGGACAACCGGAATATCCGGATTGGCTATATCTTCTGCGATGAGCAGGTGTTTCAACGTGTCCAGCTCCATCATGGTTTGTCGGATTTCCTGCATGGAAATAAATCCGACCAACGTAGACTTTTCGTCCACCACGTAAATTTGATTGTGTGTCGAGTTGACAATCACCGGAATCAATTTTTCAAATGGGGTCTGCACTGTTACCAAGTCAATTGTAGGATTGACCACATTTTCGACCTTTAGAGAGCGCAGCACGTTAATTTCGCGACCGCTAAAAATGTTAATACCCCGCCGAACCAGTTTTAAGGTGTAAATCGATTCATTCTGCAAACGCATGGCCAGTAAAGTCGATATGATGGTTGTGATCATCAGAGGCAGAATAATTTTGTAATCGTTGGTCATTTCGAAAATAATTAAAATGGCAGTAATCGGGCCGTGTGTTGCCGCACCCACTACGCCGCCCATGGCCACCAGGGCGTAGGCTCCTGGCGAGGCTGTCCATTCCGGGAAAAACAGATTGACCATGTGTCCGAAAAACACGCCAAGCATGGCGCCCATAAATAGTGATGGCGCAAAAATACCCCCCGAACCACCGGAGCCTAAACTGATGGAGGTGGCCAAAATTTTTATGAAAACCAATACTCCGGCAATTTGCCAGAGTAACTTACCATAAAGAGCCAGATCCATTGTATCGTATCCGACGCCATAGATGTAAGGGAAGATCAGACCAATGCCGCCAATAATCAAACCGCCAACAACGCCCTTCACGTATTCCGGCATCTTCAGGCCATCGAAAAAATCTTCTGAATAGTACAGCGTTTTAATAAACAGCAAAGCCACAAATCCGGCTAAAAACCCGAGCACCACGTAATTCAGGATTTCCATTGGAGAGACCAGTTGATATTCGGGGACCACAAAGGCCGGGTAATTGCCTAAGTAGTGTCGGGAAACGATGGTAGCCGCCACCGAAGAGATGACTATGGGACTGAATTGCGGAACGGCAAAATCGCCTAAAATAATCTCCACGGCAAACAGAGCGCCAGCAACCGGGGCATTAAAAGCGGCCGCAATTCCCGAAGCCGCGCCACAGGCCACAAAAACGCGCATCCGTTTTGGATTAACCTTAAAAAACTGGCCCACCGTCGATCCAACGGCCGAACCGATCTGAATGACCGGCCCTTCACGACCCACCGAACCGCCAGAAGCGATGTACAGGGCCGAGGAGAACAACTTGGCAATGACCACCCGCGGACGAATAACGCCGTTCTTCAATGCGATGGCTTCCATTACCTCAGGAACGCCGTGTCCTTTGGCCTCACGCGCGTAATATTGAATGATCAAGCCGACAATTAAACCACCAATTCCCGGAATAATCACACGCCAATACCAGGCAATGGCTTCGATGGTTTCCAGACTGAAGGTTCCACCCCAGAACAGATGCTGAAACCAGCGAATGGTAAGCTGAATAAGAACCGCACCATATCCCCCTAACAAACCGATGATGACGGCCACAATGAGAACAAAACTATGCTCCGTTAATTTAAGGCGGTTAAAATAAACCAGAAATTGTTTGTAGAGTTTACGCAGGAATTTGGGGTATTTGATGCTTTTTATTTCAGTATCCATTAGACTGTCTATTTGATGGCGTCTTCATGAATCGATTTAATGTGGTTCTGTTCATCAACTAAAACCACTTTAACGGTGTGTTTGCTGATCTCACTTTGCGGAACATGGGCATAGGTAAGGATGATCACCAGATCGCCCACATGTCCCAGTCGAGCAGCGCCTCCATTCAAGCCGATTTCCCCGCTTCCGGGCTTTCCTTTAATGGCATAGGTCGTGAAGCGATCCCCCGAATTCAGGTTCACCACATCCACGCGTTCATAGGGTAAAATATCGGCCGCTGCCATTAATTCCGGATCTATGCTCAGGCTACCCTCATAGTTAAGATTGGCATCGGTTACACGGGCTCGATGTATTTTAGATTTGAAAAAAATTCGTTCCATCTCTCATGCATTCTTTTATTTAATTCAGAATGGTAAATTTAAATAATTAACACTGATTGTGCAATATTTGTTTTTCAATACTTTACGCTATGTTTCCAGAATATCCTTAATCCAGCTCAGGGCTGCCATGGCGCGTGGAAAGCCAATGCTGGTGATGGCCAGAAGAGCCACCTGCAGCACTTCCTCTCTAGACAACCCCTCATCCAATGCCCGCCTGACGTTGGAATGCACCGCGCCTTCGGCACCGGCGCCGATAGCCAGAGCCAATTTCACCAGACGCCTTTCTCTGGCATCCAGCGTTCCGCTTTGATGACAGGCGCTGGCTAAGGCCTCATAAGCCTTAAAAACTTCTGGAAACTCATTCTTAAACGCCTCGAAAAGTTCCGGATTTTTAGCAGCCATTTTGTACTCTCCCTTGTTTAACCTACAATTAGACTTCTGCAAAATAAGACTGTGGTTGTCGTTCTGAGGAGTTCTGAGAATCGGGACAACTAAGAATCCACTGTTTTTATCTAACTTATAAGATTCTTCGCTTCGCTCAGAATGACAATTATTGCAATTTTGTAGAAGTCTTTAACCTACAATAACTAATTCGACGAAATCATGCCCTTCTTTATCTTGTTCATTTGGATTTTTAGTAAAATTTTGTTATTATTTAATTGTTATTTCCCTATTCGGATAATCATGGGAGGGATTAAAAATGTCTGCATCATCTGCAGAAAGAACCATTCGACAATTATTAGAACTAGCTGATATTTCCATCAATGGTAACAAACCCTACGATATTCAAATTCACAATCCCCGCGTGTACAACCGAATTTTAAGCGATCAAGCTTTAGGTTTAGGTGAATCCTACATGGACGGCTGGTGGGATTGCGAGGCTCTGGATCAGTTTTTTGACCGCATTTTACGAGCCAGACTGGACGAAAAAGTCAAAGGCAGCCTGAAGATGAAGTGGCACGTACTGCGGGCCAAATTGTTCAATTTGCAATCCAGGCGTCGGGCCTTTGAAGTGGGTCAAAAGCACTATGATATTGGGAATGATCTGTACACACGCATGCTGGATAAGCGCATGAATTACACCTGCGCCTACTGGAAAGATGCTAAAAACCTGGACGAGGCTCAGGAAGCCAAATTGGAATTGGTTTGCAAAAAACTGCACCTGGAACCAGGCATGGAAGTATTGGAACTGGGTAGCGGTTGGGGCTCATTTGCTATTTACGCCGCAGAAAAATATGGCGTAAAAGTTACAGGCGTCACGGTTTCTAAAGAACAGGTTGAACTGGGCATGCAAATGGCAAGAGGCCTGCCGGTCAATCTAAAACTGATGGATTATCGCGATGTTTCAGGAAAGTACGATCGCGTTTTGTCTATTGGCATTATGGAACATGTGGGATATAAAAACTATCGCACGTACATGGAAGTGGTAAACCGTACTTTGAAAGACGATGGCATTGCCTTTTTTCACACCATTGGCAGTAATGTAAGCACTACCACCGCCAACGCCTGGACGACCAAATACATCTTCCCCAATGGCATGTTACCTTCCATTGCTCAACTGGCTAAAGCGATGGAAGGCTTGTTTGTTATGGAAAACTGGCACAACATCGGCCCTCATTACGACAAAACACTCATGGCCTGGTACGCCAATTTTGAAAAGGCCTGGCCAAAATTGAAAGAAAAATATGGCGAACGCTTCTACCGCATGTGGCGTTATTATCTACTCAGTTCAGCCGGAGGCTTTAGAGCGCGTCAAACCCAGCTATGGCAGGTGGTTATGACCAAACCAGGCCGACAACAACCGGAGTGCAGGTTTAGTTAGAATGCTTTGCCTTTAAATCTGGAAGAAAACCTGCGCAGCACAGGGCAAGAAGGCCAGTAAGCCACCGCGTATGCCCAGCCCTTGTGCTAAGGCGGCGGAGAACACACCAAAGCCAGGAATGCACAAAAGAGCATTTTTAAATTAAAATTACGAATTACGGATTTCTAAATTTTTTGAGAAACGGCAGGCTGTGCTTGAGAGACGCAGGCCCGTGCCGACAGTTCATTTTGATCCCCCGATTTATCGGGGGAGGAAGAATCCCTTACACTGGTAAACTGAACTCCCCCTCGCCCCGAAAATCGGGATTTCCCCTTCGCTACAAACGGCTAGACAGCCGTCCAGACGGGCTGGCCTGTCAGGCTGGTACTGCCAGACGGGCCTGTCAGGTGGCCAGACGGGCCTGTCAGGTTGGTGCTGCCAGACTGGCCTGTCCGGTGGCCAGACGGGCCTGTCAGGTTGGTGCTGCCAGACGGGCCTGTCAGGCTGGTGCTGCCAGACTGGCCTGTCAGGCTGGTGCTGCCAGACTGGCCTGTTCCCGAAAATCGGGATTTTCGATTGCATGGGAATAACATTTGTGTAGGTGTTAGGGCAAGTCTCGAGCTGAAGCTCGAGTTACGACTAAAGCGGGAAGAAAAATTACATGCCGGCACAGACCTTCACCGCCTGGGGAAACTTGTCCCTTGGCAAAATAATTCGTAATTTTTAATTATAATTACTTCTTTGTGCCCCTTGCGGTTTTGTAAAGGTT
>NZ_JBSMDE010000167.1:0-3141 GCF_056497305.1 Caldithrix sp.
GGGCAGATCTCGAGCTAAAGCACGAGTTACATTGCTCTTTCGAATGGTCTACCAATGTAAGGGATTTTCAGAATGACATGCCGGCACGGTTCCTCACCGCCTGGGCATAAGTTGCCCCTTCGCAAATTAATTCGTAATTCGTAATTTTTAATTTTTAATTTAAAAATACTTCCCTGTGCTCTCTGTGGTTGTTTAAATCCCCAAGGAAGTTTTTTGGTTGCGGCTTTGCTGCCTTAGAATACTTCCTTCAAAACTTATAATCCCGCCACAGCGTGATGCGAAAATTTTTGTGCAGTGTGAAGAAGCAAAACCGTTGAATTGTTGATTTGTTGAATGGTTTGATGTCCCGTCCCAGAGAATCACAATTTCCGCTGCGCTCCAACCGGCTAAAGCGGCCGGACAATTAAGAAAATTTCCCACAAAGGTCTTCCCCCTCTCCCAGACTTTTATTCCGGGAGAGGGGGATCGAGGCTGTTCCATCCTCACCTCTTTTTATTAAGTAAATAACACTATTTTAACTTTGCATTCTAATTTTTTTATTAATATCTTTATTTACCTTTGTTGGCAACTAAAGTAAAATGAGTGCTTATGAAAACGATGATTTTGTTCTTAGTCCTGGCTCTTACTTCCTACCTGACGGCACAATCATTGAACAAACCGTCCATCGATGATAATTCCAGGTACACTACTGTTGGAAATATCGGACTGACTGTTTCCAACTACGGAACGATTGGTGATGGTTTTATCAAACAAGTTCCGGTTGACCAACCTTCCTGTGAATATCCAAAAGGTTCAGGAGTAGAGCATCTCTTTGGCGGGGGGCTTTGGGTAGGCGCACAGACGCCCTCCGGGATCAAGGTCACCACGGGCGCCTTTAATTCGGCCCGTTTTCAGGCCGGCGGTTCCACCAACTTTGAAT
The DNA here is from genome assembly GCF_056497305.1 of Caldithrix sp. Taxonomy (NCBI): domain Bacteria; kingdom Pseudomonadati; phylum Calditrichota; class Calditrichia; order Calditrichales; family Calditrichaceae; genus Caldithrix; species Caldithrix sp. The sequence goes on from NZ_JBSMDE010000167.1 coordinate 920, forward strand.
TCACCAATACAGCCGATCCTTTGGACTTGGTACGCGAGCGCTCTTCCCTGCTGGACAATCAGTTTTATTCCCCGGAGGCAATCAGCCATCAGGATTTTGTGGCCGACTTTACCGATACCAACACTTACGTTCCAGGTACCACCAATCAAATCTACGGCCACAATCCATTGGGCATTGCCGTTCACATGGAAACCTATGCCTGGAATTTTCCTTTTGCAGATGATTTTGTCATTCTGAATTACACTATACGCAACGTGTGGCAGGACACCTTAAAAGATGTGTATGTGGGAATTTGGGCCGACCTGGTGGTGCGCAATGTAAACATTACGCCGCCGCGCATTGGGTCCCCTTTTTACCAGCATGCCGGCGTAGGCTACAAAGAGAACGAGCAAATGAAAATGGTGTATTGTTACGACTACGACGGCGATCCAGGTTACACCGATAGCTATGTGTCCATTACTTTTTTGGGCGCCGATCCCCAACCCGGAGATCAAAAATACCGTGGACATGTAACCCACAACTGGTGGCTCTTTTCTGGAGGCATCGAAGAATATGAACAACCTCCGCGGGAAGAGGCCCTGCGCTACGAACGGATGAAAAGCTCCTTTCCGGACGATATTTACTGGAAGAACTTGTACCAACGGCCGGGCAACTGGATGAGTTTAATTTCTACAGGACCGTTCGAACGCTTAGACCCCGGGCAATCGATCAACGTGGTGTTTGCTATTGTCTGTGCTAAAAAAGCAGGCTTTAACCCTTCAACCGTGGATGATGACGACGCCAAAGCCAATCTCTACGAAAATATCGCCTGGGCTCAGAAAGCCTATTACGGTGAAGATGCCAATCGCAACGGTCAATTGGACTTTGTGGGAACCGATTCCACCGAAGACGTCAATCACAACGGCCGACTCGATCGTTACATTCTGCCAACGCCTCCTTCTCCACCCATCGTCAAAGTAATCCCTGGCAATGGAAAAGTAACGATTTTGTGGGATAAATCCGCTGAAAATTCAGTTGACCTGATTTCTAAAAAGCGCGACTTTGAGGGCTACCGAATCTACCGTTCCTTTTTGAATGATGACCGCTCTTCGCAGGGCATCTTTAATTCCATGCAATTAATCCGCGAATTCGACGTTAAAGACGGGCTGTTTTACGACACCGGTTTTGATGAAATTTTACTCGAAACGCCAAAAATTGAGACCTACACCGATCCGCTTACCAAAGAAGTACGAGAAACCGAATTTTACTACCAGATTGAAATCGATGGCCTGCATAATGGCTGGCAATATGCCTTTTCCGTAACCGCCTTTGACAGCGGAGATGCTTCCATTTCACTGCCCAGTCTGGAGAGCAGTCGTTTGCAAAATGTGGTTGTGGCCACGCCCGGTACGCCGGCCAGGAGCGCCCAGGAAAACCTGGAAGTTGGTGTGTATCCCAATCCTTATCGCGTTAATGCCTTATGGGACGGCACTCAAGAACGCCAGCGTAAAATCTATTTTTACAATCTCCCGGCTCGTTGCGAAGTACGCATTTACACCCTGGCCGGCGACCTGGTGGGCAGCTTTCAGCACGAGGCTCAAACATATCACGGACAGGACGCGCAGTGGTACCAGCGCTTTGCCAATTTTGGTTCCAATATTCAAACCGTGTTCCCCGGCGGTGAACATGCCTGGGACCTGGTCACAGAAGCAGATCAGGCGCTGGCCACCGGATTGTACCTGTTCTCGGTAAAAGATCTGGACAATGGTAAAATTTACACGGGTAAATTTGTGGTGATTAAATAGCGCATTGATTGGTCTTTGAAAATAGTGCCAGGGCCTGCTTACGTGTTAAGGGTTGACAACACCATGCCATTCCAAATCCCGATTTCTCGGGTTGAGGAATTCCTTACACCGGCAGGACAAAATTTCCGCTGGCGCGAAAAAGTGTATGTCTGTAAGAGTTAAGAGTGTAATAGTTAATTAGTTGAATGGTTGAATGGTTGAATAGTTAAATGATGCTGAGTGTCATTCTGATTTCCGATTCATCGGGAACAAGAATCACTTACACTGGCAGACAATTCACAAGCATAACGTAACTCTAGCTTCAGCTCGAGACTTTGTAAGGGCGAAGCATTTTTTGAAAAGTCTTTCTTAAGAGCGATTTTAACTTTTACACAAAGAGGTTGCGCTAATTGGAACAACCTTCAGGAAAATGCTTCGCCCTTACGCCTGAGAAAGATT
>NZ_JBSMDE010000168.1:0-16902 GCF_056497305.1 Caldithrix sp.
ATGGCTTTCCGATCTCAAAATTCTGTAGCGCTTCCACTACTACAGGCTGATCTTAAATTTTGATGTGAGCCAAAGCAGGTAAAATTCTTAACCATCGGTTTAATTGACACTTAGGGTGGGCCCGTGCCGAGGTGTCATTCTGAATCCCGATTCATCGGGAAGAAGAATCCTTTACACTGGTTGACTGAATTCCTCTCGCCCCGATTTTCGGGGAGAAGGAGTCAGGAAGTGAGGGCGAACAAGGCGCAGCCTGTTGGGACGTAGAGAAAATCCCGATTTCGGGGAAGGGACCGCCCGTCTGGACTGTGTCCAGACGGACAGGTCTGGCCACCGGACAGGCCCGCCAGTCTGGCAAGGCTCAGCCTGACAGGTCTGGCTGGCGCAGCCGGACAGGTTTATCCGGCCGAAGGACGGGCCATTCAACAATTCAACCATTCAACCAATCAACGATTCAACGGTTTTTCTCCACACACAGCACGTAAATTTTCTTACATCTTTTAAGGAAAGTATTTTAAACAGGACATCAAGCCAAGACGGCTAAAACGGTTGTGCCCTTATCTTATCGAATTAGAACCAGCCTGGCCGTTGTGTTGCTTCCTTTTGTCCTGTCGGTAAGGTTCACAAAATAAATTCCGCTGGCCAGGTTGCTGAAGTTGACCTTAAATGTCTTACGACCAGGCAGCAAAAGCCCTTTGTACAGCGTAGCTATTCTCTGGCCTGCGACACTAAACAATTCGAGTAGAACCTCTGCTCTATGATCGAGATGAAGCTCAATTTTGCAAATACTATTAAAGGGATTGGGAAAGGCCCGTAACACTGCGAAATTCGTCGGGAGCGGTTCGTTCGTTTCCGGAAGGGCTGTGCTCATTCGTTTCATCTTCACCTGACCAAAAAAGGAAGGTCTGGCGTAATCGGCAGCAGCCCACCAGCCAATTTTAGCATCACGAATGCCGCCGTCATCGTCATCATTGATTTGAAGATCAAAACCAATCAACTTGCCATTTTTTGCCTGGCAACCCAGCACGCTCCAGGGAAAAGCCATTTCTACCTGATACCCGTCTTCCTGCCAGAGCACTTTGTAGCGAACGCCCTGCGTGGCCCTGAATTGCGTTTCGACCAGCACAGAATCCACCAGAGTTAAACGATACCGGAAATCATCCATGCCATAGGCCGACGATTTGCTGTTGTCCATGTCAAAGTAGATTTCCAGGTCATCATCCAGAAACAGGTTGTCGCCGGAATCTCTGATTTTCACATCATCTACAATGTCCACCAACAAATAGATGTACTGGTCATCCCAGGCTATTTTGAAGCGGGCGGAAAGGTCCTGACTGTTTTCTACACTGCCCATCAGCACTTTTTCGACGGTATGCCACTGGTAATTTTGCCAGGCCAGTTCTGCCTGTCCATCAATATTAAAAGGATGCTCTGTTTTAGGAGCAATGATGCCATCCGAACTGGTAAAAGGCTTGGTTTTGATCTTTAGAGTGGCTGCGCTTTGCGAACGGTTTCCGGCAAAATCCCTGGAACGAATACTAACGGTGTATTCCTGATCATCCAAGAGATCGGTGATCGTGGCGTTCACCGAGCGTACGGGCAAAATAAAACGCCCATCAAGATACACATCATAGCCAGCAACGCCCACATTATCCGTGGCATTGCCCCAGGAAAGGGTTGCCGAAGAATGATCGATGGAGACCAGAGAAATAAATCGGGGCGCAGAAGGGGGCTGCTCATCAAACAATTGAGAATCCATCCAGTCCAGGCGTTGCGCAATCCAGTTTTTCAGAAATTGTATCTCTTCTTCATAGCTATTTCCAATAAAATAATTGGGCCAAACATATTGCCCCAGCACAGGCCAGCGATCAAAATTTCTGACCTGCGCTTCACTCAACGTGTCCGCATAGGCATCGATCAACTGATTTAAATGCTCCAGGGTCAGGGTTGATTCCCGCAACTGTCCATAGCGATTGATCAACTGTTTCATGAAAACACTGTCGCTGAGCATCTTCTCCCACCAAAAGGGCACTTTAAACGGATCATACTCCGTTTGGGGATCGTGATTAAAATTGACCTGCCATCCGGAAGTAAGAAAACCATGATAATAATCCGCATTACCAAAAGCCAGGTTAAAATCCCAGATGGGGCCCATGTGTAAACGCGGATCTTTATCATCGCGGTCTTTGTACATGAAACTGCTTAAACGATATCCGTCCACATTTCTGCTGATCTCATTCAGGATGAAAAAATCGATAAAGGAAGTCAGATCTACAAAACGGTAATAACCTTCTTCGGCCTCCATGAAAGTACTGGCATAAAACGTTTTCTCGAAATTGAATATCCAATTTTGAATGTAAGTTTTTTGCGCGCTAACGATTCGATCCGGTTTTGGATAGTGGTACTGGTAGAAAATACGCGCTGTAGTTTCGGGATATGGCGGAAAAATCGATTGCCAGCCGTCAATCTCTTCGCCGGCCATCTTATCAATTTTAAGGATGTAGCCGCCCGTTACATCATCTCCCGTGGTTTCATCGGGTTTTAGTTTGGAAATGTTTACGCGATGTTTGTCGCGCTTTATTTTTTCCATCAGAACATAAACACCCCGATAATCGCCATTTAATACCAGTTCACAAAAGCGTGTGCGACTGGCATATTGGCCCATTTCGCGACTGAGTTGGTAGATCAAAACATTGCGTATTAGAGATTTGTCGCTGTACGGTGCGTACAAAATCCAATCATTTTCAGCCGGCAGCCCCAGCAGTGAAACATTCAAATTTTCGCCCGTTTCTGTTTGCGTTTCCAGAGCATATTGTTTTTTGGGAAACATTTGCGAACTGGAACCGCGCAACTCAATAGCAATCTTCCCCTGAAAATGGTTAAAAGGCTGGTTTAAATAGTTTCTCTGGCCCGGCCCGTTGTAAATGATGCCCATGTCTGCCACAATGCGGTACTCATCCGGAATGCTTTTCCCATGGGTGTCAATCACAACAATGGGTAAATTGGATGATTCGAACTGAACAGCAGCGTAAGTGGAAAAAAGGCAAATATGGATAAAAAACAATAATCCAAGGGTTACACTTCTAAATCGTTTCATCTTTGCCAACTTTTTTTAATTTATTTTTTAAAGAAACTGTCATCACATAGGCCACATTTTCATGGATGTGTTACCCCTGACCTCATTTCCTGGGGTAACCTTTAACTCGGCTCGATCAGCAATCGCTTTAACCGTCCCATGACTCCGCCCCTAAGAAAGAAACAAAGTGGCAACACCGGTTTTTTCTGTTCATTCAGGATTCGCATTACAGTACCCGATTCAGATTGCTCATTCATGGCTACTGGCTGTTGCCGCGGAACCATTTCTTTCCTTTTAAATAACAGAACTCCCAAATGGTTCATTCAGCCACCGTTTCGAATCCCCGCTTTTTCAAATCTAGGTAGATCAGGTAACCGGCGCCAACGCCGATCAAAAGGATGAACAATCCCTTGACATAATTGGTAAACAGGAACTCTCCCAGTCCGAACAGAAAGGCATAAACCATAATCACGCCCAGTAACCAATCCAGAAACAGACGGCCAAAACCGCTGTCTCCCTGTACATCGGGCACCATTTTCTGAACATACTGCCAGCCAATGCCCCCGGGATGGGTTCTGCGATAGAATGATTTTAACTTCTCCAGATTAACAGGCCGGGTCAAATAGGTAACCACTAACCAGACAACCGTAGTTCCAAAAACCGTAGGGTACAGGGTGATAGGCGATTTCAATCCTAAAACATAAACGGAAAAAGGATAGATGAACAGGGGGGCGATCATAGCCGAGATTTCGGACCAGGCGTTGATGCGCCACCAGTACCAGCGCAGAATTAGGACGGCTCCCATGCCGGCGCTGGCATTAATGATGAATTCCCATGCGCCGGAAATGGTGGTTAAAAAGTATTTTGTCACCAACAAAGAAAAAATCGTCATGAAAATAATCCCCAGCCTGGAAACGATAACGTAGTGTTGCTCAGAGGCCTGTTTTTTAATAAAACGCCGGTAAAAATCGTTTATTATGTACGAAGTTCCCCAATTGAGTTGAGAGGCAATGGTTGACATGTAGGCCGCCAGAAAAACAGCGATCAAAAGTCCCAACAGTCCGGCCGGCAAATAGCGTAACATCAATTTAGGATACATCACCCCGGGATCCACTGTATTCTCGTATTTTTCGTACATGGCTTTAAATTCAGGGCTGTCAAACTGCGGATCATTACTCTGCAAAAGCGCTTTGTTCTGAAAGGCCTGTTCAACTTTGGCAAACAGAGCGGGATTTTCCTGTTTAATCACATCGGTGTTTTGGGCGCGCGGTAATATGACCAGAGCCGCTAAAGCCACAATAATCCAAGGCCAGGGACGTACGGCATAATGGGCAATGGTAAACCACAGAGTGGCAAACAGACTGTGTTTTTCGTCTTTAGCCGACATCATGCGTTGCGCAACGTAGCCCCCGCCACCGGGATCGGCGCCCGGGTACCAGGTGGACCACCATTGCAAGCCAATGTGGGCAATGAAAGCTCCCAGAGTAAGAGCCAGCGCTCCTCCCGTAATGCCACTGGCCGTTACTTCACCGATCTTTGGAAAAAAATTGATGATCTGCGGATTCAGTTTCTCTTTTAAAGCAACCATGCCCCCGACCTGAGGCAGTTGCACCACGATGACCGCCAGAACGATGCAACCCATCATGGCAAAAACAAATTGAAAACTATCTGTTCTGGCCGTGCCCAACAGGCCGGATGCCGAAGCGTAAATGGCAATTATGGAAGCGGCCAGAACAACCAGCAAAAAAGCGTTGAATTCCGGTAGAACCACCGAGAAAATTTTTTCCATGGCCTTGTTTACCCAGCCCATTACAATGGCGTTCATAAAAAGCCCCAGGTAGATTGCACGAAAACCACGCAGGGCTGCGGCTGCCTTGCCATCATATCGCAATTCGACAAATTCCACATCGGTCATGATGCCCGCCCTGCGCCATAAACGGGCAAAAAAGAAGACGGTTAACATACCCCCGATGGCCAGATTCCACCACAGCCAGTTGCCGGCAATGCCATTGCGCGCCACCAGCTCGGTTACGGCCAACGGCGTATCGGCTGCAAACGTGGTAGCTACCATAGCCGTACCGGCCAGATACCAGGGTAAATTTCTACCAGAGAGAAAGAAGTTGCCGGTACTCTCCCCGGCCTTTCGTGTGTAATAAGCAGCAATCCCAAAAATAATCAGAAAAAAGGCTAAGATCACCGTAAAGTCTAACCAGTTAAGATGTTGCATAGTTCCAAACTCCTCTGAATCACTAAATCAAACAAATCAACATGTCCTGGATTAAGATAAGGAATTTTTAAAGAAATTGCATAATTTTGTTTGTACGAAGAACGAATTAACTTGCTAAAAAATCCGTTTCATTTTTAAGACATCAACCAATCGTTGCCAGTTAGGTCAGCAGAGCCGCAACCTTTAAAAACCGCAGAGGTCCCAAAGAAGGCACAAAGGGCAAAAAATCAATTTTAATTAATTGCCCTCCCCCCCTCGATCCCCCTCTCCCAGAATAAAAATCCGGGAGAGGGGGAATATCTTTGTGGGAAATTTTCTTAATTGTCCGGCCACTTTAGCCGGTTGGAGCGCAGCGGAAATTGCGATTCTCTGGAATGAGACATCAACCCATTCAACAAATCAACAATTCAACAGATTTACATCCTCACACAGCACAATAATCTTCGCATCCCGTAGCGCGACTCTCCAGAGTCGCATTGGCTCGATAGAGCCAATAAAAAATGACTATAAACGGAATTGATTTCCCTTAATACAAAGATTCTAAGGCAGCAAAGCCGCAACCAAAATCAACCACAGAGAGAACAAAGATTTCGAAAAAAAATGAAATTTATTGACATGAAAGGCGAAAACTCAGCAAAGCGGCACAATTCGCTCCCCCTTCCCTTTATTAAAAATGGGAAGGGGGCCGGGGGGTTAGGATATTTAACACAAAAATTTTCGCATCCCGCTGTGGCGGGACTAGATCTTTTAATGGAAGTATTCTAAGAGAGAAAGAAACCATAGAGCCCGAAAATGAGACCTAAAAGAAAAATGGAAAGGGCCAGGTGCAGTGAATTGTAAGCAGTAATAATGCCTTTATTGAACACAAAGGTAAAAGCGAAGCCCGGTAAATTCATTTCGGTAGTGCTTCTCTTTTCTAACCAGCGTGCCAGAAAGAGCACAGCCGTAGAAAAAATGAAAAGCAAAACCGCGAAATGCAAAAAGTTGACCTGTACAAACCAGTTAAATGGCCCCAGATCAAGGTGCAGGCCTCGGACGATCATTTCCAGCACCAATCTGAAGGCGCCGACAATTCCCCCACTGATTAAGGCATAAATAGCACTGCGTCCATTGATTTTGGTATTGAATACGCCAAACAAAAAAACAGCAGCAATCGGCGGGGCAATAAAAGCCTGCAGACTTTGCAGATAGAGGTAAATTTGTTCATTAAACAAACGCGTTAAAGGAATCCAGAGAATGGCGGTGATAACAATGATGGTAGTTGCCAGGCGCCCAACGAGCACCAGCTTTCGCTCTGCGGCCTGAGGATTGTACATGCGGTAAAAATCCATGGTGAACAGTGTGGCTGTACTGTTAAAAACACTGGCCAACGAAGACATCATGGCTGCCAGAAATCCGGCCAGCACAATTCCGCGTAAGCCCACCGGCAAATAGTGCGCCGAAAAGAGTAAGCTGATGATCTGATCGCCCCTGGCCTGGGGAAAAAGCAACACAGCAATCATGCCGGGTAATATCATCAGAGCAGCGGGTAAGAACTTCAGAAAACCGGTAAAAATAGTCGCTGTTCTGGCCTGTTCCAGGTTTTTTGCGCTCAGAACGCGCTGAACGATGTACTGATCGGTGCACCAATACCAGATGGCCAGGATGGGGGCGCCCAGCAGAATTCCGGTCCAGGGAAAATCGGGATCGCTCATGGGGCGGAACACATCAAAATAGGAGGAAGGCAGTTTGTGAAAAAGCGCCCCCAATCCTCCAATTTTGTCCAGACCGGCAAAGGTCAGAATGGCCGCACCGAGGATGAGCACGCCCATCTGGAACACATGGGTGATCATAACGGCACGCAAGCCCCCCACCACAGTGTAGATGCCTGTAATCACCACCATGACCAGGGTGGAGGTGTAGATGTCCCAGCCTAACATGGCATTGAGCAACAAGCCCCCGGCAAACAGCGTGATTGCAATTTTGGTCAGCACGTAAGCCAGAATGGAAATTCCGGTTAAATAGAGACGCGTGGCTCGACCGAAACGCTTTTCTAAAAACTCCGGAATGGTGTACACCCGGGCCTTAAGAAAAAGGGGCGCAAATAGCCATCCCAAAGCCAGCAAAGCAATAATGGCCATCCATTCAAAATGTCCAACCACCAGACCGTTTTGAGCCCCCGAACCAGCCAGACCGACCAGGTGCTCGGTCGAAATATTGGTCACAAAAAGCGAGGCCCCGATGGCCACCCAACCCATCCTGCGGTTGGCTAAAAAATAGCTCTCCGGCGTTTCCTGCTGATTTCTACTACTCCAGAAACCAATGATAAAGACCACCACGGTGTAAATAACCACAATTAGCAGATCAACTCCTGCAACGGACCCCATTGTGTTCTTTCTCGCTTACTCCTACTTCAATAAAACCACCTTATTTTGCTCCAGGGCCTGACCATTTTGCAGCAACTGACAAAAATAGGTTCCACTGGCCCATTGCTCTGCCTTCAATTCATATTGATGCTCTCCGGCCATTTGCTCTCCCAGATCCAGTTTTTTGAATCGTCGGCCGCTGCTGTCAAAAAAGACGAGCTGAACCCGCCCCCGGCGCGGCAGCTGATATTTAAGTTGAAATTGAGGATTGGCCGGATTGGGAAAGATTTTTAATCCATATTGTTCTGGCTTAAGGGACGCCTTTCCCTGCTCTTTAATCCCTGTGAGCTGTTTTTCAATTTTTATGGCGCTGCACAGGGCCTGACCAGAAAGCGGTCGAAAATACACATCAAGTTGTCCATCCTGGACGACCAAATCCTCTACCGTAATGGGCAGCGCCGCATTCTTTCCCACTCGTTCGTAAATATCAAGATTTTCAATTACTTTTTGATTTTCAATCAGCACATCAAATATTCTGGCAGCGGATTGTTCGTGTTCAGTTTCGGCAAAGTAAAATGTCATCCTGTACTGACCATCAGGAACACGAAAACGGTAAAAAGTGAGGCCTCTTACTTCTGTTTGAAACAGTTGATCCTGATCGGTGTTGGAAATATCCAGCGTCGGTTCATGGAAAACGATCTCTCCCCCTTCCCGTCCGTACGGTTGTTCAGGAGCGAACACAGCATCCTGTAACAGGTTTTCGGTATCTTCTGAGCTGCCCAGATTGATTAAGGCCGGAAAATGCAATCCGTTACGAATGGGCACAGATTTTACGGCAATTTTGTTGGCCGCCGGTGACCGATCTACAATATTGGTACAGACCAGCGAATAGGTTTGTTGCACATCCCGGCCCGTAACATCCAGAACCACGGTGCGGCCATCTTCTTTGAGGTGAGCCTTTTGTATTGAAAGTCCGGGAATGATGTAATTACTCGGCCTGTCGGCCTGTTCCCGATCCACTTTTTCTGAAAAGGTCAGCACGACCTGTTCTCCCAAAAACCAGGCGCTGGCCACATACGGCGCTGAAATGTCCTCATCGGAAACCGGTCCGCCCTGATAACCAACCGGGGTCGTTTTCGTCAGACAAAGAATGAGATAGCCATCTTTGAACACGGCATTTTCTTTAATAAATTGCGCATTATTGCCATCAAAGGTGTGGGTTGCTTTTTGCCAACGATTCTGATCATAGGTATTAAACGCGTCTTCCCAGAGCAGGGTAAAATCATCGTTTTGACCCGGCGTGTACTGGTAAACGCGCACCCAATCGTAATAGGCATACGCCGGCAGCAGGTCCGGATTGAGATGCCCGACCCAGTCTTCAGAAGCCGGCGGCCAGATATTCATCATCAATTTTTGAGCATTGCGCAACGTGCCAATGTGCGCGCCGCTCTGACGGTAAATTTCAACGCTGTCCACATACCAGCTTACGTAGTTGGGCGTCCATTCGATGGCATAGATATGAAAATCTTTGTGGGGATTGAAAGCAACGGTTTGCGAAAAGACATGATTGGTCTGCCCTGGCGTAATGGTGTTGAATTGAACCTGATCCGGGTAACGGCCCAAAATTTCAATGTCAATTTCATTCCAATCGTTGAGGCTGGAAATTTCATGATAGGTGAAAAAAGAGCTGAGCATGCCGCTCAGGCCAGCCGATTTCATACGCACCTCAAATCGGCCATAGGTAAAACTGGATCTGGTACGATATTCTGCACCGCGATAGGATTTTTGCGCCCACAGAATAACCGGAATAAAAAGCACAAGCAGATGTGCGTTCCATCTTCGCATAAGACACCCTTTTCCTGAATTCAATTTTTTGTAACGTTCAATTATTATGCCACTTTAATCGTCTATTGCTCTGGGGTAAAAAGGGCTTAATTAAAGGCTATTCTTATGCCTATGGGCCACGTAATCCATCTCCTACCGCTCTTTTTGATTATTGAATTGATAAGAGCGATTATTTTTGTAATAATGTTGTTGCTGATGGATTGAAAGGTTAATTAAGTGAGGGCTACGTTTTACTCCAGGCAGGAATTACCCGGCACAGGCCTTTATGAATGGTCATTTTTACCAATGTGCGGAGGGAAAGCGACCTGCAGAGCAGAGAAATCTTTATCCGGCTAAAAGTGAATCGTCACTGCCGCGGATGTTGTTTACAAACCTGCGCACTTCCCGCACCAGATCTTTGGAGTCGAGTTGATTCAAGAAACGTAAAAAGGCGCTGCCAATGATCACCCCCGCAGAATATTGGGTGTAGAATTTAAAATCGCTGGCAGCTTTGACGCCAAAGCCAATGAAAAAGGGATGGGATAGAGAGGTTGTCAGTTTCTTTAAAAATGTTTCCAGTTGGGGCGAAGGCCGATTGTCCTTGCCGGTTACGCCGGTGTAAGCGGTACAGTAAATGAAGGCCTTACTCCAATGGTCGATGGTTTTAATTCTCTCCCGGGGTGTATTTGGAGCAATGAGATGAATCAAATCGAGGTTCAAAGATTGCAGCAAATGCAGAAAAGGTTCACTCTCTTCAATGGGCCAGTCCGGTAGAATTAAGCCATCCACACCTACAGCGGCGCATGCGTTAAAAAAGGCTTCAAGCCCGAACTGGTAAACGGGATTCAGGTAGCCCATCAGAATGATGGGTAACGCACTGGTGGCGCGAAATTGTTTTACCATTTCCAGAATTTTTTGCAGCGTCACGCCCTGCTTTAAGGCTGTTTGCGCCGCTTTTTGAATCACCGGTCCATCGGCAATGGGATCGGAAAAAGGAATACCCAGTTCCACAAAATCCACGCCGGCCTGTTCGCAGGCGTTTAAAATTTTTGGCATGGCGCTGAATTCCGGAAATCCAGCCATAAGGTAAAGTGAAAGCATCTTTTTCCCGTTTGCTACATTATGGGCGATCATTTCTTGCAGACGTTTGCTCATTGCTCAGTTCCTTTTCTTGCTTCGGTTAAGCGTTTCAATGATTTTACTCAATCCAGATGTTTTAAATAGGTTTCCATATCTTTGTCTCCTCGCCCGCTGAGATTAACGATCACCACCTGTCGGGCTGTAGTTTCAGGTATCAGTTTCTCCAGGTAGGCCAGGGCATGGGCGCTTTCCAGCGCGGGAATGATCCCTTCCAGACGGCTCAGCAAAAAGGCGGCTTGCAGGGCTTCTTCATCGGTCACGGCTGCGTACTGTGCGCGCCCACTCTCCTTTAAAAAACTGTGTTCCACGCCCACTCCGGGGTAATCCAATCCGGCGGAAATGGAGTGCGGCAATTGCACCTGTCCATCCTGGTCCTGCAGCAAATAGGTTAACATGCCGTGGAAGATTCCTGGGCGTCCGGCCGTTAAAGAAGCGGCGTGCTTTCCGGATTGCAATCCCAGTCCGGCCGCTTCTACGCCAATTAATTTTACTTTTTCGTAGGCAAGAAAGGGAAAGAACAGCCCCATGGCATTGCTGCCACCGCCCACGCAGGCCACCAGGTAATCGGGCAGGCCTTGCTCTTTTTCCTGAATCTGGGCTAAAGCTTCTTTGCCGATGACACTCTGGAAATCGCGCACCATCATGGGAAAAGGATGGGGGCCAACCACCGAACCGATGATGTAATGCGTGTTTTGCACATTCGTCAGCCAGTCGCGCATGGCTTCATTGGTGGCGTCTTTTAAAGTTTGCGTTCCGGAAAAGACCGGACGCACTTCTGCGCCCAGCATCTTCATTCGCTGCACATTAGGCTTTTGACGCTCCACATCTTCTGCGCCCATGTAAATGCAGCATTGCAATCCGGCTCTGGCGGCCACCGTGGCCGTAGCCACGCCATGCTGTCCGGCGCCGGTCTCAGCAATGATTCTTTTTTTCCCCATGCGTCGGGCCAGCAAAATCTGGCCTATGGTATTGTTTATCTTGTGGGCGCCGGTATGGGCCAGGTCTTCGCGCTTTAAATAGATTTTAGCCTCACCGTAATGGCTGGTCAGATTCTGGGCAAAATAAAGGGGCGTAGGCCGGCCGGCGTAATCGGTTAATTCCTGCTCTAAATCCTGTAAAAATTGCGGATCGTTTCTGGCTGATGAATAGGCCTCGATTAATGCATCCAGCGCCGGTCTTAGAATTTCCGGCACAAATTGGCCCCCGAACCGGCCAAAGTAACCGCGTTCATCTGGCAGATGCTGTAGGTCTTTTAGGTTCATTTCTTTTCCTCTGTGCGTTTCATTTTGCTTCGATTTTTTGATTAACAATCAATTGCCGCACCTGTGGCAAAGATACGCTAAACTTCATTTTCAGGGAAATCTAAAGCAATAAATAGTGCTGCATGCTGTTCATTTTAAAAATATTAAAGGTCAGCAGCGCTTTTTGCAAGGCTTTAACCTTTTCCAGATCTTTTTTGCCCGGATATTGCTCCGAGCCGCTGGCCACATCAATCACGGCCGGATTAACGGTGTTCAAAGCCTGTAAAATATTTTCGGGATTAATACCGCCGGCCAGAATCAATTTTTCGCGGGGAATTGCCGGCGGAATATTTAGCCAATCCAGTTGCCGCCCTGTACCACCAAAGGCCTGAGGATCAAACGCATCTACCAAAACATATTGGGCCTTTTTGTCCTTAAAAACAAATGGCTCCCCGTGTTTCAGGCGAATGGCCTCAATGACCGGAATGTCGAGCAGACTGAAATCGTCGAAATCCTGTGGCTGATAAATTTGCAAGAAATCCACATGGGTTTGCTCAATAATCTGCTGACATTCCTTCAGAGTGGGTTTTACCAAAATGCCTACGGTTTGCACGGCAGAAGGCAGAGCCTTGATTATTTCTCTGGCCTGCTCAGGTTTTATGAAGCGCTTGCTACCAGCAAAAAAATTAAATCCCAAAAAGGTAACACCCAGAGCGCCCACGCCCAGCCCATCTTCCAGATTGGTAATGCCACAAATTTTAAGATGGGTGAACATAATTGGTTGCCTCCACCATTTCTCTTAAAAATATGGTCGGTTCACTCTGACGCATCAACGTTTCACCAATCAGCACGCCTTTAAAACCGTGAGCTTTTAACATAAGGCAATCTTCCACAGTTTTAATGCCGCTCTCACTGATTACCAGAAGGCCTTCGGGAAGATGCGCCAGCAGCTCAACGGAATGGTTTAAATCGACTTCAAAAGTAGCCAGATTGCGGTTGTTGACGCCCAGCAAAACCGGCCATTGCCGCAAATCTTTGGGTAGTTTGCTTACCTCTTCCACATCGTACAGTTCAATCAAAACCTCCAGACCCAATTCAGCCGCAATCCTCAGGAAAGCCTCGATCTGTTTCTTGCTCAAAATCCTGACAATAAGCAGGATCAGATCGGCGCCCATTAAAGCGCTTTCATAAATCTGATAGGCATCAATGATGAAATCTTTGCGCAGAATGGGCAGCTTAACGGCCTGTCGTACGGCCTGCAAATCCTCTGTGGAGCCCCGAAAAAATGGGCGGTCAGTCAAAACGGAAAGGCCGCTGGCCCCGCCCGCCTGATATGCCAGCGCCTGTTGCACGGGCTCAACCTGACGGCGAATGGTACCGGCCGAGGGCGAGGCTCTCTTAATCTCACATAGAAAATGAAAACCATCGCCGTTGTTTATCTTTTCCAGAAAGGAACAACCCCTTGTACCAGCGTCTTTCAATTTTTGCTTTATTTTTTTTAAACTTAAAGTTGAAATTTTTTGCTCGATTTCACGTTGTTTGTGCCGAACAATCCGTTCCAGAATGTCCATATTGCCCTTGCTGCTCCTGAATTAATTGAAAGACTGACTCATTTCTGCAAATTCCTGTAATTTTTGGAAGACCGCACCGGAATCAAGCAGTTCTTCGGCCAGTTGCCTGCCCTGCTCAATGGTATCCGTTTTTCCAGCCACTTTGAATCCAAATGCGCTGTTCAAAACCACAATGTCCCGATCGGCTCCCGGTTTGCCTTTAAAAATTTGCCTGATTTTTTCAGCATTGTCCTCGGCCGTTTGCCCCACAATTTCATCAAAAGAACCACTGGTTTTGAAATCGTTGAATTCGAAGAATTGCATTTCCTGATCGCTGGGTTTTACCTCAAAAATCATGGTTGTGTCAAATGGAGATATTTCATCCAGCCCGTCCCGGGCATGCGCAACCAGCGCATAATCATGCCCTCTGGCCTGCAGGACTTGAGCCATTTTTCTGGCTGAAGCCATATTAAAAACACCGATTAACTGCCGTTTTACACCGGCCGGATTAAGCAACGGCCCCAGCATGTTAAAGACCGTTCGAATATTCAAACTTTTGCGATGCGGACCGATCTTTTTCATGGCCGGATGGTAGAGCGGTGCGTAAAAAAAAGTAATCCCGATTTGATCGGCGCACTGTTTAGCCTGCTCTGGCGATAAGTTAATGTTGCATCCCAGCGCCTCAAGCACATCGGCTGATCCAGCCTTGCTGGAAATGGAACGATTGCCGTGCTTGGCTACGGTCACGTCCCCAGCCGCCAGTACAAATGCAACGCTGGTCGAAACATTAAACGTACCTTTGCCGTCGCCGCCCGTACCGCAAACATCAATAGCCTGTTGATCCTGTAATGGAACCCGAACCATGTGCTCGTTCAGGACATCCAGGAAACCGTTAATCTCTTCCACGGTCTCTCCTTTTTGGCGCAAGCCCAGTAAAAGCGCGCCGGCCTGCGCAGCAGACAACTGGTCGTCAATGATGGCCTGTAAGGCCTCTTTCGCTTCCTGTCGCGTTAAATCCTGATTGGAAGCAATTTTTTCCAGAATTTCTCTCATACTGCTACCCTTTCCTGTTTAATACTCTGGTACCAATTTTTAATTATGGTAAGCCCGTCGTTGGTTAAAATAGATTCGGGATGAAATTGAATGCCCACCAGGGGGTAAAAACGGTGACGCATGGCCATTATTAAACCATCCCTGGTTTCGGCAATGATTTTTAGTTCATCCGGTAAAGTCTCCCTCTGCACAATGAGCGAATGGTAACGCGTTGCCGGAAAAGGAGAGGCAATTTTTTCAAAAAGAGGATCGCCATGGTGATAAATGGCCGAAATCTTGCCATGCACCGGCTGGCTGACGCGTACGATCTGGGCTCCAAACACCTGGCCAATGGCCTGATGCCCCAGGCAAATACCTAAAACGGGTGTGCTCGTCCCTAAATGTTCAATCACCTGCAGACTAACGCCGGAATCTTCCGGTCGGCCCGGCCCTGGCGAAATGATAATCCCTTCCGGCTGCATGTCTTTGATTTCCTGTAAGGAAACGGCATCATTGCGCAAGACCAGAAGCTGGTCGGTAATCTGGCCAAAATAATCGACCAGGTTGTAGGTGAAAGAATCGTAATTATCGATAAAAAGTAACATCAATCCCCTCCTGCCGCTTTTCTGATGGCCCTGTACAGGGCTCTACCTTTGTTCAGTGTTTCCTGATATTCATTGGCCGGGATGCTGTCGGCGACAATACCGGCGCCGGCCTGCCAGTAAAGCCGGCCCTCTCTGGCCAGCATGGTGCGGATGGCAATGCAGGTGTCCATATTGCCTGCGTAATCAAAATAGCCTACTGCACCGGCATAAAAGGAGCGTTTTTCGGGCTCCAATTGATTAATAATTTCCATAGCCCGAATCTTGGGCGCGCCCGAAACCGTGCCTGCCGGAAAGGCGGCTTTAAATGCATCCACAGCCGTTAAATTGGGTTTTAGCTCGCCAAATACATGGCTGATGATGTGCATGACATGCGAATAGCGTTCGATGGTCAGCAGGTCTTTAACGAGCACTGTTCCTGGTTTAGAGACACGGCCCAGGTCATTGCGCGCCAGATCAACCAGCATGATGTGTTCAGCGCGTTCCTTGGGGTCCTGCAATAATTCCTGGGCCAACTGCTCATCCTGCACTTCATCCTGGCCCCGTGGCCGGGTTCCGGCAATAGGAATGATTTCCAGCTGGCCCTCTTCCAGCCGAATTAATGGTTCCGGCGAGGTGCCCAGAATCTGAAATGTGTCAAAATCCATGAAAAACATGTAAGGCGAAGGATTGATGACGCGTAAGGCCCGGTACACCTGAAAGACATCGCCGCGGTAGTCCAGCGAAAAACGTTGCGACAGAACTACCTGGAAGATGTCGCCGGCAAAAATGTGCTCGATTGATTTTTTAACGGCCTGTTCAAATTGCGCCTGGCTCAGATTGCTATTAAAATGTTCATCGGAAATATCGAAATGGCCGAGCGGCAGGCCTGGCGCTTCCCTGAGCAATGTGTCCCGCAGTTCGTCGAGTTGACGTACGGCTTGCCGGTAATCTCGTTCCAGGTTGCTCTTATCTGAGACATCGATTAATTTTATTAAATAAAGCTGATTTTTTACATGATCAAAAGCGATAATCTCTTCAAAAAAGCCCAGGATGGCATCGGGAATGCCGAGGGTATCGGGCCTGGCCGGAGGAATGTTCTCGATCTGACGAATCATGTCGTATCCCAGATAGCCAACCGCTCCCCCAATAAAACGGGGTAATCCGGCTAATTGGATCGCCGGCCACTGATTCAAGCGTTCATTTAATTGCCTGAAAAAAGAACTTTGCTCCGTAAACTGGGAAGCGTTCTTTTCAATCAAATAATCCACAGGACGACAACCAATGAAGGAATAACGCCCCATTTGCTGGCCTTTGACAACGCTTTCCAAAAGAAAGGAAAATTTACTCTGTCGACGCAAACGTAAATAGACCATGGTCGGCGTTAAAAAATCGGCATTAAGTTTCTGATACACCGGGATTCGGTGTCCGTCCCTGGCGAATTTGCGGATAACATTCAGGGGAATGGTTTCTGCGTAAAAATCAATATTTGCCGAGGCAATGTTTCTATTCATAGTAACACGACTCCAATAAAAAACCCACTCATCAGGGAGTGGGTTCAGTTGTACATTTAATTTTTAAAATTACCTACCTGAACCCAATTTAAATTTAAACCAGAACCACCAGAGTTTCATTTGTTTGGTGAAATTCATTGTTTCCATGCCCTAAAACCAACATTTTGTTTCTATGGATAGTAACAAAAAAATTTTATGAATGCAAATAAAAATAATCATCGTCCGTCCATTTTAACGGATTGGTTTTGATGTATTGTCGAATGCGGTTCAATTCGGTTTCGTTACGGATGATGTGTTCCCAATAATTGCGTTGCCATATTGTGGCGCCGGGCGTTTGGCGAATACGATTAATTTTACGTGTAGTTACGTTGCAAT
>NZ_JBSMDE010000169.1:0-20211 GCF_056497305.1 Caldithrix sp.
AGGCTAAAACTCAGCAAAGCGGCACAATTTGCTCCCCCTTCCCTTTATTAAAAGAAGGGAAGGGGGCCGGGGGGTTAGGATATTTAACACAAAAATTTTCGCACGCTAATGCATTACATCTTTTGAAGGAAGTATTCTAAGGCAGCAGAGCCGGAGCCTTTAAAAAACCGCAAAGGGCAGTAAGAATTAATTTTAATTAAAAATTACGAATTACGAATTATTTTGTGATAGGTCAAATGCTGCCAAGGCGGTGAAGGCCTGTGCTTGCATATCATTCTAAGTCCCACTTCAGTCGTAACTCGAGCTTCAGCTCTGGTTACGTTACGCTTACGTGTGTGCCAGTGGAAAGGATTTCTTCCCTGCTGAAGTGCGGTCGAAATGACAGGTCAGCACGGGCCCGCGCTGCTCAAGCACAACGGTCCGTTTCTCAAATCGAAATTCGGAATTCGAATTTTAAAATACAGGTGTTCCCTATGGAGGTAATTTGTCATTAAAAATGCTCGTTGCCTCTTGCGTGGATTCTTTGTTCTTTTGGGGTAAATTCATGGTTGCGTTCTGCTGCCTAAATATCCATTTGCCTGTAATGCATCATTTTAATAATTTCAATTTGATGAAAACAATTGAATATTTGAGTGTAAAATTTCTGTTTTTTATTTTTAGCCGTATCTCGTTGAAAGCCGGTAAGCGACTGGCGCTGTTACTGACCTTTTTAATAGAGAAAATTTTTCGCTACAGGCGAAAGGTGATTTTAGACAATTTGAACCTTGTTTACGGCGCTAACTTACCATTGCCTGAAAAGCAGTTTTTACACGAAATTTACAAGAATTTTACCTTTTTATGGATGGAATTCTTGCAAATGAAGCATTTGAGTTCCCTGGCCCTTGAGCAGATAATGCACTTCAGGAATCCTGAAGTCTTTCAGCATGTGGATGACAGGGATAAAGGAGTTATTTTTATTTCCGGGCATTTTGGCAATTTTGAGTGGTTGGGGCAGGCCATGGCTTTACAGGGTTGGCCCATCTGGGGCATTGCCAAAAAGCAAAGCAATGAAAAAGTTGACGCCTTTATTACCAGGATGCGTACGCAGTTTGGTCTTAAAATTGTTTACACCAAGCAGGCCATGAAGATTTGTGAGCGTGCCCTAAAAAACAAGGAAATTGTTGCAATCGCTATTGATCAGGATGCGCGGGATCGCGGTGTTTTTGTTAATTTTTTGGGGCAACCTTCTTCTACAGCCGTAGGCACGGCCGTTCTGCATTTAAGAACAGAGGCTGAAATCATTCTGCTCATTGCCCTGCGTCGCGATTATGCCTTATTTGATGTTTATGCCCAGATCATTGATGTTCCGGCCCAAACCGGAAATTTACAGCAGGATATTATAAACATCACGCAAAAAATTAGCTCTGAATTTGAAGTGTGGGTAAAAAAATACCCGGAACAGTGGTTCTGGATGCATCGCCGGTGGAAGACTCAACCGCCACAGAAGCAAATTATGTCAAACAGCAGAGATTAACTTACGAGAAATCCATGGAATATTACAAGATCGATCCGCAACATCCCGACCGGAAAATTGTTAAGCGCACCGTTGAGGTCCTCTCGGAAGGCGGCATTATTGTTTATCCTACCAACACTCTTTACGGCCTGGGAGTGGATGCTTTTAATAGCAGAGCGCTGGAACGCTTGTTTGTTATCAAACAGCGCACGTTTGATCAGCCCATTTCCCTGATGGCTGCTTCTCTTGATCAATTGATCCAATTATTTGCCAGGGTGAACGAGCATCAGCGGCGCGTCTTAGAAAAACTCTTACCCGGTAAATTTACTGTCATCCTGGAGAGCAAATTCAAAGAAAATCTCTCCTATTTTGCATCCGGCCCAAAACAGAACAAAGTGGGTTTTAGAGTGGCCGATTTACCTTTTAACAGAAAATTACTGAGTCAATTTGGTAATCCCATCTCCTCTACAAGCGCCAACATTTCGGGCAAACCCAATGCCGAGACGATTCAGGAAATTATTGCCCAGTTTGGTGACCGGCTGGATCTGATTCTGGATGCTGGACCGGCGCCGGATTTAGCAGGTTCAACCATTATTGACATGACCAAAAGCCCTTTTCTTATTTTACGCGAAGGCCGTATTAGCAGAGAAGAGGTGCAAAGATTAATAGCTCCGGAAAAAGTGCTTAAACGAAAAGAGAAATTCACCATTACCTTCATTTGTTCCGGCAATATTTGCCGTTCGCCAATTGCAGCCGGTATTTTAAAAGAGTTCATGTCAAAAACAAAGTTTAAAAATCTGGTGCGCATTCAATCGGCCGGCACTTTAGAGTACACTACAGGCCCGGCTCATCCCAATGCCATTGCCGTGGCCAAAGCATTAGGAGCGGATATTTCCATGCATCAGGCTCAATCGCTCTCAGAAAAAATTGTGAACGAGAGCGATCTGATTATTGCCATGGCGTTGAATCATCTTCAATATGTGAAAAGTTATTTTCCGCAGCAGGCTGATAAAGTCATTTTGTTAAAAAACTGGAAGAGGAAAAATAGTGTTATGAATCCTTCCATCCCGGATCCCATCGGCCACGATATGCAATTTTTTAAAAATGTAGCCGTAGAAATTAAGAATGAATTGAAACGCATCATGCCTTTTCTTTTCCAGGAAATAAAGAAATTTGCCGAATACAACGATTTAAAAATCGAAGATTAAAAGGAGAGCAGGAACAGTTGTGAAAATTAGTGGTTTTAGTTTTGTGCGCAATGGCCAAAAATTGTATTACCCGGTGGTCGAGTCTATTAAATCTATTTTGCCCATTGTAGACGAATTTATCGTTGCCGTGGGGAAGGGCGATTCGGACGACTACACGCGAGAGGCTATTGAAGCTATTGGCGATCCCAAAGTGAAGATTATCGATACGGTTTGGGAAGAAAAATATTTTAAAAAAGGAATTATTAACGCCATTCAAACGGATATTGCCAAAGAAGCCTGTAGCGGCGATTGGCTTTTTTATTTGCAGGCTGACGAAGTGGTTCACGAAAAATATTTGCCCATTATTGAAAAACGTTGCCGCCAGTTGTTGGACGATAAAGAAGTGGAAGGCCTGCTGTTCAGGTACAAACATTTCTGGGGAGATTACGACCATTACCACATCAGTCATGGTTGGTATCCCTATGAAATCCGGATTATTCGTAATGATCCCCATATTCATTCCTGGCAGAGCGCCCAATCCTTCCGCTATTTTGATTTTTACGACAATCCCAGGCAAGAAAAAGGACACAGGAAGCTGCGTGTAGCTAAAGTCGATGCCGAAATTTACCACTATGGTTGGGTTCGTCCGCCGCATCTCATGCAAAATAAGTCGCGTGCCTTAAATAGCGTGCACTGGGGGCGCAAAAGGGCCGAAGCCTATTACGCGCGCGCTCCAAAAGAATTTGACTACGGTCCGCTCAATTTGCTGCCTGTTTTTAAAGAAACACATCCTGCCGTAATGCGCCAGCGCATTGAGCAGATGAACTGGAAAGATAAGTTGCAATACACAGGCAAACCCAATAAAGCGCGTGCCCCTCACAAACATGAACGTTTAAAATACAAAGTGATCACCTTTCTGGAACGCAAAATATTTAAAAAACCGATTGGAGGATTCAAAAATTACATTTTGCTCGAGGACAGATGATTTGTGGAACAAAAAAACTCAGAAGTCGTTATTTAAGTGATCTCAGAAAGTAAACGTGTGAAAAACGGAATTTAATGCTTTAACGCTTTAATATTTGCAAAATTAAATAATTATCTTTAAATTAATAATTTGCTTGACGGTAAAAAAGTGGGTCCTGGAACCCACTTTTTTGTTATGGAGAGAATTTTAATGGATTTGAAAGCGACCTTAGAGGAAATTATTCGACCGATTTGCGAGGAAGAGGGATTTTATTTGTTGGATCTAAAGGTGGGGGGCTCGGCCCGTTATCCAATATATCAGGTATTTGCTGATAACGAAAAAGGAATTACCCTGGAAGATTGTGTGGTTCTCTCGCGCAAAATTGAAGACGAACTGGATTTTAGGGAAGACTTGCCCCGGAATTACCGTCTGGACGTCTCTTCGCCCGGGGTAGGGCATCCATTAAAATACGATTGGGAATTCAGGAAGAATTTAGGACGTACATTAGTTGTCAAGTATCGGCTCGAAGAAAAAGTTTGGCGGGATGTGGGGAAATTAGTCGATTTTTCGGAAGAGCGGATCGTTTTAGAAACAAAACATTGTGTAAAAGAGATTAAGAGAGAAAACATTGAGCAAGCAAAAGTTAAACTACAATGGTAAAATTCGGGAGTATGGCAAATGAATGTTGAAATAATGGAAGCCATCACACAAATCGCTAAAGATAAGCGGATTGATAAAGACCATTTGCGGGATATTCTGGAATCGAT
Organism: Caldithrix sp.; assembly: GCF_056497305.1. NCBI lineage: Bacteria > Pseudomonadati > Calditrichota > Calditrichia > Calditrichales > Calditrichaceae > Caldithrix > Caldithrix sp. Next base: position 4,411 of record NZ_JBSMDE010000169.1, read on the forward strand.
TTTTCTGACGATGATTGAAAAACGGTTTGGCACCACGGAAAATTTTGACGTCATTGTCAACATCGACAAAGGGGATATAGAAATTTATCAGGAAAAGACTGTCGTGGAAAAAGTAGAAGACCCTGTAAGTGAAATTGATCTGGAGTCGGCGCGCAAAATCGATCCCGATGTGGAAATTGGTGAAGAGATTGTTGAAGTCATTGATCCGCAAATGTTTGGTCGGCGTTTAATTGCCTCTGCCAAACAAAATCTGGCTCAGAAAATACGTGATTTTGAACGAGAACATGTGATCGAAGAGTACAAAAATCGTATTGGTGAAATCATCATCGGAGATATTCATCAGATTAATAGTCGGGGGATTTACATCAATCAGGATAAAACGGAAGTTTTCTTGCCACGGAGCGAAAAGATCCCGACTGAAATTTTACGTCGTGGGCAAACGGTTCGCTGCCTGATCAAAGAAGTGGTTGAAGAGCAGAAGAAAGGACGCGGCCCCGAAATTATCGTTAGCCGGGCGGATAAACGATTTTTAATCCGCCTGTTCGAATTAGAGGTGCCGGAAATTTACGATGGCATTGTGGAGATTAAGTCTGTAGCTCGCGATCCCGGAGAACGCGCTAAAATTGCCGTGGAATCCATAGACCGCCGGATTGATGCCGTGGGAGCCTGTGTGGGCATGAAAGGGGTGCGCATTCAGGCCGTGGTCAGAGAATTGAATGGTGAAAAAATCGATATCATCAACTATTCCAGTGAACCGGAAATTTTTATTTCCAGAGCGCTGACCCCGGCTAAACCCATTAAAGTTATTGTGAATGAAGAGGACAAAATGGCTGTGGCCATCATTCGTGATGATGAAATTTCTCTGGCCATTGGTAAAGGCGGGCAAAATCTACGTCTGGCTTCCGAATTGACAGGCTATCAGATTGAACCTTTACGTGAATCCGAATACGAAAAGGAGAGTGTGACCGAAGAAAACGTTTCTGTGGAAGATTTGCACGGCATTTCGGAAGGCATTAAGCGTAAGCTCATCGATGCGGATATTCTATATGCGCATGAAATTCTGGAGCAAGGAAAAGAAAATCTAATTAAAATTTCCGGCATCGGCGAAAAATCAGCGGAAAAAATTATTCAAATTGCAAAACAATATGTAAAACCTGAAGAGAACTCTTTTGAAGAGGAAGAGGAATAGCAGGTTTTAAAGCAAGTATTGGCATTGATTCAATACTAATTGGAGTTTAGATGGCTGGTAATAAGAAATACAAAATTTTTAAAATATCGAAAGAATTGAATCTGGGCTTTGACACATTAAAAAATTTTTTGGATAAAAAGAACATTAAAGTCACTGGCCCTAACGATTCTATTGAAGAAGAAGTCTATCTTGAAATTCTTGACAAGTTTGCCCAGGACAAGGCCAAGGCGGAAGCGCTTCGCAAAAAGAGGGCCAGGGAGCGAGGGGAAGTTGTAGAACAGGCTCCTGTACAATCTGAAACTCCTGCAGACGAGGGTAGTTCACTGGTTGAAGAATTAAGGAGAGTAATTGAAGAAGACGCCGAAGCCATAGCCGAAGGAAAGAGTACAGCCAAACGTAAACTGAAACGAAAAGCCGTTTCTAAAAAGAAAAAGGTTAAGAAAGAAGAACAGCCTCAACCTGAAGTTGCCGAAGATAAAAAGGAAGCTGCGACTCAAAAGCCTGCTGAAGAAGAGAAAGTTCCGGAAGAAAAGCCTGTTTCCAGGGAAGAAGAGACGACAGCGCCGAAAGCAGTAGAAGAGGTGGCTCAGGAAACGCCTGTTAAGGCGGAAGAGCCGGCAGAAAAACAGGCGCCTGCAGAAGCGAAAAAAGAAGAAAAAGAGGCCGCAGCCGAAGAGGAAAAGCCGAAAAAAGGCAAAAAGAAGAAAAAGAAAGAGAAAGTCGCCGGCGCGGTTGAAGAGGTAGAAGAGACCAGCCTTTCCGAAAAAGAAAAGAAACGCCGTAAAGCGCTGGAGATGATCCGCAAAGAAAAAGGCGCACGCCGTAAGCCGCCTAAAGAGTATTTAAAGCACACAGGTGAAGAAGGCGAAGAAGGAGCCAGACGCGCTGGTCGAAAAAAGAAAAAGAAGAAGAAACTGCAAATTGACATGAAAGAGGTGCAGGATACTTTAAAGAAAACCCTGGCCTCGATGGATGCCAAAGGACGAAAACCTAAACGACAAAAAAAGACCAGAGCAGAAGAAGTAGAAAGCGAAGAAGAGAAGGTCATCAAAGTCGCTGAATTCATCTCCGTCAATGACCTGGCCAATCTGCTGGATGTGCCCGCATCCGAAGTGATCATGAAATGTCTGGAATTGGGACTGGTGGTCACCATTAATCAACGCTTGGATATTGATACTATTACCCTGATCGCCGAAGAATACGGTTTTAAAGTAGAACAACAATTTGCCAGTGAATTTTTAAGCGAAGAAGAAGAAGAGGAAGAGGAGGTTGATGAATCCAAGCTGGAACCGCGCGCTCCGGTAGTTACCATTATGGGGCACGTGGACCATGGAAAAACATCCCTTCTCGATTATTTACGGAAGAGCAATATTACGGCCAGCGAAGCCGGTGGTATTACGCAGCATATTGGCGCATATGAAGTGGAGTACCAGGGTAAAAAGATTACCTTTCTGGATACCCCGGGCCACGAAGCTTTTACAGCCATGCGTGCCCGTGGCGCCCAGGTTACCGATATTGTGATTCTGGTGGTGGCAGCCGACGATGCGGTAATGCCCCAAACCATCGAAGCAATCGATCACGTTAAGGCGGCGGGCGTTAATATGGTAATTGCCATTAATAAGATCGATAAGCCTGGTGCAGATCCGGATCGCATCAAACAACAATTGGCCGAACGTGATATTCTGGTCGAAGACTGGGGAGGTCAGTATCAGTGCGCCGAAATTTCGGCCAAAACCGGTCAGGGCATCCCCGATCTGCTGGAGAAATTGGTTCTGGAAGCCGAAATGCTCGATCTCAAAGCCAATCCGCATAAGCGTGCGGTTGGCGTGGTGATTGAATCCAGGCTGGATAAAGGCAAAGGCCCTATTGCCACCGTGCTGATACAGGACGGCACTCTGAAAGTAGGCGATCATTTTGTGGCTGGCCATCATTATGGCCGCGTGCGAGCCCTGCTCAATGAAAAAAATGAAAAGCTGAAATCGGCAGGACCTTCCCAGCCGGCGGTCGTTCTAGGCTTCGAAGGCATTCCTCAGGCTGGTGACCGCTTTGTTGTAATGAAAGACGAAAAGGCTGCTCGGGAATTAGCCCTGAAACGTCAGCAATTAAAGCGGGAACAGGAAGCCAAACAGGTTAAAATGTTAACCCTGCAACAAATTTCGGAACGCATTGCCCAGGGTGAAGTGCACGATTTGCCCGTACTGATTAAAGCCGATGTGGATGGCTCGGCAGAAGCCATTGCCGACGCTCTGATCAATTTAAATACCGAAGAAGTTAAGGTGAATGTGGTGCGTAAAGCTGTAGGCCCCATTACGGAATCGGATGTGCTGCTGGCCAGCGCTTCCGGCGCAGTTATCATCGGCTTTAATGTACGAGCCAACCTGAAAGCAAAAGAACTGGCAGAAAAAGAGAATGTAGATATCCGAACCTATCGCGTTATTTACGACGCCATCGACGACATTAAATCGGCCATGGAAGGTATGTTAAAACCGACCATAGAAGAAAATGTGATTGGCCAGGCCGAAGTGCGTGAAACGTTTAAAATTTCGCGTCTGGGTATGATTGCCGGATGCTATGTGATCAATGGGAAAATTCCGCGGAATGCCAATGTGCGCATCATCCGAAACGATGTGGGAATCTATGACGGGAAAATAGCCTCTTTAAAACGCTTTAAAGATGACGTGAAAGAAGTGAACAGCGGTTTTGAATGCGGGATTCAAATTGAAAACTTTAACGACTTAAAGGTGGGCGACATTATTGAAGCCTACGAAAAAGTAGAGGTCAAGAGGACATTGGCTTAACATGGTTGTGGCCCTGTTAACCATTGAAATTATGGTTCCTGGTAGTAGTTCATTAAAAGAAAAGCGGGGCGTAATTAATCGCATTAAAGATCGTTCGCGTAATAAGTTCAATATCTCGGTTGCCGAAGTGGATTTTCAGGACAAATGGCAACGCGCAAAATTGGCTTTTGCCATGGTCGGCTCCGATTACAAAAATACACAGACCGCCATGCAGAAGCTGTTTCAAATGTTGGATTCCGATTACGGATTCGAAATTGTTGACTTTAATTTAGAGTTTATGTAAGCATGGCAGAAGGCAGAAGAGTAAAACGCTACGCTGATATGCTGAAACGCGTTATCAGCGAAGTCATTGAGTTTAAATTAAAAGACCCGAATAAAGGCATGATCACACTAACGCGTGTGAAAGTCTCTCCGGATTTACGCATTGCCACCATCTATTACACGGTATTGGGCAATGAGCAACAACGGCTAAAAACAAAAGAGGTGCTGGAGCGGTCAAAATCATTCATTCGTAATGAAATCCGGCCTTTTATTACCAGCCGTTGGCTTCCTGAATTACGGTTCTTTTACGACGATACCATGGATTATGCCCAGCGCATTGATTCCTTGCTAAAATCGATCAAGAATGATGCGGATTCTGAAGAAAAATGATCCTGTTGATCCGGTTCTGTTAGAACAGGGCTTTGTGGTATTGATCAATAAGCCCGAAAACTGGACGTCATTTGATGTGGTCAATAAAATTCGGCATGCCCTGAAAATTAAAAAAGTAGGTCATGCCGGAACTTTGGATCCCTTTGCTACGGGGTTGTTACTGATAGGTCTGGGTAAGGCAACGAAAACATTAAGCCGCTTTGCCAACCTGGATAAAACCTATCGGGTCGTAGTTAAATTGGGCGTGGTGACCGATACTTACGATCGAACAGGACAAATCCTGGAACAGGCAGATGCTTCGGCAGTGAGCCGCCAGCAGGTACAGGACGTGTTAGAACAGATGACCGGAGAGATATTACAGGTGCCGCCCATGTATTCGGCCAAAAAGGTAAAAGGGAAGCCCCTGTACAAATTGGCTCGTAAGGGCAAAGAGGTAGAGCGCAAAGCTCAAAAAGTCACTGTTTACCAGGCTAAGATGATAAGCTGGCAACTGCCTCTCCTTGAGATGGAACTCAAGGTTTCCAAGGGCACGTACATCAGAAGTTACGCGCATGATCTGGGACAAAAACTGGGCGTCGGCGCTATTGTGCAAGATCTACTACGCACGCAAATCGGAGAATTTACTGTAGATGAAAGCTACGAATTACAATCGTTCATTAATCAATGGAATCGAGCAATCGGGAAAGCGCCATGAAAATTTACAAAGGCCTTGAGCATATACATGGTGAGCAACCCTGCGCTGTGACCATGGGTACCTTCGATGGAGTTCACAAAGGACACCATTTATTAATTGAACGGTTGATCGAAGAAGCCCGAAAACGGAAGCTCAGGTCCACTGTACTGACTTTTGATCCCCACCCGCGCCAGTTTTTTGCTGGCGCCGGCAAGGTGAAGCTGTTGACCACGCTCGATGAAAAGCTGGAATTGCTGCAGCAGTTCCAGCTGGATTGCCTGGGAGTGATTGAGTTTAACCAGGCTCTGTCGCAAATGACCTATCAGACCTTTGTGCAGGAAATCCTGCTCAAAAAACTTCACATGCGTCTGTTGCTCATCGGCTACGATCACGGGTTTGGAAAAGGCAGACAGGGGACTTACGAGAATTTAAAGTCCCTGGCTGAAACATTGAATTTTGGGCTTTTGAAAGTTGAGCCTCTGGTTTTAGGAGAACATATTGTAAAGAGTTCAACCATTAGAGCGTTGCTCTCAGAGGGGCAGATTGAACAGGCGAACGCATTGCTTGGACACTATTACGAATTGAAGGGAGAAGTGGTAAAAGGACGTTTCTTAGGTAAAAAATTAGAATTTCCCACTGCAAATCTTTATATTAAAGATTCAGCAAAACTATTGCCTAAAGATGGGGTTTATGCGGTTGATGTAAAAGTGGAAGGGCAAATGTACCGTGGAATGCTCAATATTGGATTCCGGCCAACGGTGAATCATTCCACTCAACGTACTGTAGAAGTACACATCCACGATTTTGCGCAAGAAATTTACGGAAAACAATTAACCGTGTATTTCAAAAAACGCTTAAGAGACGAAAAAAAGTTTAAAAATTTAGAAGAATTAAAAAAACAATTGTTAATTGACAAAGAGCAAAGTCTGAAAATATAATGGAGGTTTTCAATGGCTTTAACCAAAGATGACAAAATGAACATCGTACGTAAGTTTGGTGAATCCACCAAGGACACCGGCAAAACGGAGGTTCAAATTGCACTTTTAACAGCAAGAATTAACTATTTAACGGATCATTTGCGTACGCACAAAAAAGATCATCATTCACGGCGCGGTTTATTAAAATTAGTTGGTCAGCGCCGCAGGCTGTTAAATTACCTGATTAAAAAAGACATTAACCGATACCGCAAGGTGATCAAAGAATTAGGAATCAGACGCTAATATGGCTGTTTCCCGGAGGAACGAATGTACATTAAAAAATCGATTGAACTGAATGGGCGCATCCTGACTATTGAAACAGGGAAGCTGGCTAAACAGGCCCATGGCTCTGCGCTGGTGCGTTATGGCGATACCATCGTACTGGTGACAGTAGTTGCTAATGATGAAATGACCGAACAAAGGGACTTCATGCCCTTAACGGTGGAATATCGTGAAAAAATGTTTGCTGCCGGTAAAATTCCCGGTGGCTTTATTAAGCGCGAAGGGCGACCCAGCGAAAAGGAAATTCTGTCGGCCCGCCTGATTGACCGACCGATCCGGCCCCTTTTCCCGGACAACTTCTTCTACGAAACGCAAATCATCGCCTCTGTGCTTTCCATGGATCGCGAAAACGAACCCGACGTTTTAGCCGGAGTAGGGGCATCGGCTGCCTTAGTCTTTTCCGACATCCCTTTTCAGGGCCCGATTGCAACCGTACGTGTGAGCAAATTAGGCGACTCCTTCATCATCAATCCGACGATTGAACAAATTGAAGAGGCGGAACTGGAACTGGTGGTGGCCGGTTCAGAAGATTCGATCATGATGGTCGAAGGCGAAGCCAATGAAGTGCCGGAAGAAGAGATTCTGAAAGCCATATCAGAAGCGCATCAGGCCATTAAGCAGATCATTGATCTGCAAAAACAGATTGTAGCCGAGTTGAATGTTACCAAACGGGACGTACCGCAGCCGGAAATCCCGCAAGACCTTCCGGAACGCGTGGCTCAACTATCCACAGAGGAAATGAATGCGGCTATTCGTATTGCGGACAAAACCGAAAGACGCAAAGCCCTTAAAGAGCTTCAGGAAAAAGTAACCGAACAGCTGGCAGAAGAATTTCCGGAGAGCGAAAGTTCGATCGCCGGCATTTTGCATGACATTGAAAAACAACTCATGCGTCAGATGGTTTTAAATGAGCAACGCCGTCTGGATGGCCGCGGTTACACCGATATCCGTCCCATTTCCTGTGAGGTCGATTTACTGCCCAGAGTGCATGGCTCAGCCCTGTTTACCCGCGGGCAAACCCAGGCCCTGGGAACGGTGACCCTGGGCTCCAAATCGGATGAACAGATTGTGGAAGCCCTGGAAGGCGAATCGAGTAAACGATACTTGTTACACTACAACTTTCCGCCCTTCAGTACAGGCGAGGCCAAACCGATCCGCGGCGTGAGCCGTCGAGAAGTAGGTCACGGCAACCTGGCCGAACGGGCTCTGAAGCCGGTTATTCCCCCTTCCGAAAAATTCCCTTACACCATTCGCGTGGTTTCTGAAATTCTGGAATCGAATGGTTCTTCGTCCATGGCAACGGTCTGTGCCGGTTCAATGGCATTAATGGCCGCCGGTGTTCCTGTAAAAAGCGCTGTGGCCGGTATTGCCATGGGCTTAATCAAAGAAGACGACAAAATCGCCATTTTGTCGGATATCTTAGGAGATGAAGACCATCTCGGCGACATGGATTTTAAAGTGGCGGGTACGGCCAAAGGGGTAACTGCTGTACAGATGGATATTAAGATCAGTGGGATTTCGCAGGAAATTATGGCCCGCGCGCTGGAGCAGGCCCGCGAAGGCCGTTTGTACATCATGGAAAAAATGAATGAGGCCATCGATCAACCCCGTCCTGAAATCAGTCCCTGGGCGCCTAAAATCATTGAGTTTCATGTTCCAGTCGATAAAATTGGTTTGATTATCGGTCCGGGTGGGAAAACCATTCGCGGAATTATTGAAAATTCCGGCGCCGAAATCGATATTAATATCGACGAGGATGGTAAGGTCACCGTGGCTTCACCGGATATGGAAGCGGCCTACAAAGCGCAACGCATCATTGAATCTATGACCGAAGAACCGATTGTGGGCAAAGCTTATCGCGGTATTGTCAAACGCGTAAAAGACTTTGGTTGCTTTGTGGAATTTTTGCCTGGTCGCGAAGGCATGGTGCACATCTCAGAACTGGATGTACAGCGTACCAATCGCGTAACCGACGTGGTAAAAGAAGGCGATGAAATTGACGTGGTTATTACCAAGATTGAACCCAATGGTAAAATTGCCCTCAGCCGCAAAGCCTTTTTACGTCGCAAATTGAAAACGGGCCGTCCAACTTACAAGAAAAATTATTGATCCTGCCTATGGATCAAATGATCGAAAAAACCATCCTACATAATGGACTGACCGTGCTCAGCGAACGCCTGGACACGGTCCGTTCCATTTCATTAGGCGTCTGGATTCAGGTTGGTTCCCGCCATGAAAACAAGGCCAATAATGGGATCGCTCATTTTGTGGAGCATATGGTCTTCAAACGCACGCAAAAACGTACAGCCCTGCAGATCGCCCGTGCCCTGGAAGAAGTGGGCGGCAATCTAAACGCCTACACCTCAAAAGAACTGACTCATTATTACACCTTCTCTTTAGACGAACACCTGAACATTTGCGTGGATGTACTGGCCGATCTGGTTTGTAATCCTCTACTGTTAGAATCCGACGTAGAAAAAGAAAAGCGCGTGGTTCTGGAAGAAATCAGCGCTGTAAAGGACACCCCGGAAGAGTATTTGTACGATGTTTTTCAGGAAAAATTGTTTCCGGATCATCCGCTCGGTTTTCCCATTTTAGGGAAGGGGGAAACGGTTTCCAGATTTACGGCTCAACAAATTCGCACCTTCTGGCAATCGTATTACACGCCAAGAAATATGATTATCAGCGCTTCAGGTAATGTGGAACATGAGCGTCTGGTGAAGTTGGTTGAAAAACACTTCCATTTCCAGAATCAGGGCCTCAAGCCCGTTTCAGAACGACCTGCGGCGGCCAGAAACGTTCGCCTGGAGCTACAGGAATCATTTAATCAGGCGCACATCATAGCCGGCCTGGAAGCGCTGCCTTATGCTTCGCCGGATCGCTATGCTTTGCACGCTTTAAACGCCTATCTGGGGGGCGGCATGAGTTCCCGACTCTTCCAGACCATTCGCGAAAAGTACGGCCTGGCCTATTTAGTCTATTCGGCAACCGATTTTTTCAAGGACACCGGCATTTTTAGTTTCTACCTGGGGACGGATCTCGAAAAGCGCCACAAAGTTGTTAAACTTTTATTTAAGGAAATTCAAAGACTAACCGAAAAACAGATTAGCCTTTCTGCGCTCAAACGTCTTCGTGAACAGCTAAAAGGCCATCTGCTCCTGGGAATGGAAAATACGGCACATCGCATGAGTCGTCTGGCAAAAAATGAGATCTACTTTGGGCGACAAATCACGCTTGAAGAATCCATGCAGATGATTGATGCGCTTGATCAGAAAAAAATTTTTGATGTAGCAGGAAAATTATTTAATCTTGATAAGTTGAATGTAGTTCAAATGGTGGGTCATGCTTGACATTGGGATTATTAAAGAGTTAAAACCCTATGAAAGCCGGGTAATGATAACCCCGGAAGGAGTGGGGGTACTAACGCGCAACGGATTAACCGTTTATGTTGAAAACGGTGCGGGGGAAAGCTGCGGGTATGACGATTTGCAGTACGAACGCGCCGGTGCCATTATTTTACCAACTATGGAAAAAATATTCAGTAAAGCACAGTTGATTATTCAGGTGCAACCTCCGCAGCCGGTTGAGTTTGAACTGCTTACTGAGAAGCATATCTTAATCTCTTTCATGAATCTGGTTCATCAGGCCGATCGTCTGTCTGCCCTGATCAATACCAAAAGCACCTTCATCAGCGCCGAACTGTTACAGGATGAAGAAGGCAAATACCCTTTGCTCATCGGTATGAGTGAAATTGCCGGTAAAATGGCCGTTTTCCTTTCTGCCATGCTGCTAACCACCCCGGAAGGGGGCAAAGGCAAATTGCTAACCGGCACCGAATTTTCCAAACCTTCCAATATGACCATTATTGGAGCCGGAACGGTAGGCCGAACGGTGGCCGCTATGGCCCACAACCTGGGCGTTAAAGTAAATCTTTTAACGTTAAAACCGGAAAAAATAGCCCAGGTGCACAAGGAAGTTCCAGAGGTGCACATCCAGGCCTATTCGGATGAATTGTTGCGCGAACTGTTACCCCAGACCGACGTGTTGATTGTGGCCATCCACTCCCTGAAACAGGAATTTGATGTAAAAATTACGCGGGATATGATCCAGCTAATGGAAAAAGGAAGCGTGCTGATCGATATTTCCGTAGCCGAAACACACGTAGTGGAAACCTCCCATCTGACCAACCACGATCAGCCTACCTTTGTAGTGGATGGCATTGTGCACTATTGTGTGCCCAATATCGGAGCTCTGGTGCCTCAGACAGCCAGCCGCGTTTTAACCAAAAAGCTGTTGCCCTATGTTAAAATTCTGGCATTAAAAGAATTGAAAGATGCGCTTTTGGAGGAGCCCGGACTGGTGCCGGCCATTGGCATCTACAAAGGGAAGATCACCAACCGCATGGTAGCCGATTATTACAATCAGGATTTTTACAATATTTTCGAATTACTGGAGCTAAATATTTGATCGCATGAGGCCTTTACAACAAATCGTCATTTTGAATTACCACAAAATCAGTTCAGAACCTGATGTCGGGCTCACATCCCGACATCCTGATGATTTTAAAAGGGATCTGAGCCTCTTCAAAGAACTCGGATTTCAGACCATTACGTTTTTCGATTTGCTGGCTGAACAGGGCGATTTTCCTGCCAAACCGCTTATCATCACTTTTGACGACGGTTACAAATCGGTTGCCGGTACGGCGCTGCCCCTGATGCGTGAAATGGGCTTTAAAGGCGTGGTTTACATTCCCACCCATTATCTGGGAAAAACCAATGATTGGGATGTACAGTTTGGCAATAAAAAATTTTACCATCTTTCAGCCAGGGATTTAAGGCTGTTAAGTGAGGCAGAATTTGAAATTGGCTCTCATGGGGCCAGTCACCGCTCTTTAACCTCCATGACTGCTAAACAGTGCCTTGCAGAATTAGAGGAAAGTAAACAGGCCCTCGAACGCCTGGTGCATCGCCCGGTGATTTCTATTAGCTATCCGTTTGGGCAATTTAACTGGCAAATTCTGAATTTCAGCCGCCAGGTTGGCTATCGGTTTGGCGTTGGTTCCATCTACTACAAAAAATTACAACTGCTCGACGGACTTCACTCAATGGCTTTAAGACGTTTTAATATCTATCGCACCGATTCTGTTTCGGCATTAAAGGAAAAATTGAAAGGGGATTTTAATTCCTACTATGCTTACAGAGACTGGCTCATCCAGCGCGGTAGTAAAGCTACCATTCTCTGGCAGAAAATTTTTAAACAAAGGAGAAATTAGAAGTGAAGGCAACCATCAGACGTTGGGCGCCCTTTGTGTTGACCATGATTTTGATTGTGGTCTTTTCGGCCTATTTTCTGTTGAATGTTCAGCCCAGTAATTATCAGCCTACCAGCGACAATCCTGCTATCATCTACTACGAGGCCTGTTCCCACTGCCATGGGAAAAATGGCCAATCCGGCAACTTACTGTACCCGGACCTGGCCGATGAAACGTTGCAGGCCGAACACGTAGCCCGTATCATTGTTGAAGGTGAGCTCCTGATGCCGGCCTTTAAAAAGATCAGGGGCGATACGCTCAAAAGATTAGTCGATTTTGTTGTTGAGAAAGGGTTTAAATAATCAATCTTTTTTTCTGGTCCATTTTTCAATCATGGCGTACAGGTCATCGGGCTTGATGGGCTTTGAGATGTAATCGTCCATTCCGGCAGCCAGACATTTTTCCCGATCGCCCTTCATGGCATGGGCGGTCATGGCAATAATGGGAATGTTCCGGCGTCCTTTTAATTTAGCCCTAATTTTTTTTGTAGCTTCAATGCCGTCCATGACCGGCATCTGAACATCCATCAAAATCAGATCGTAGTGCTGGCGCAGAGCTGCCTTGTAGGCTTCTTTGCCATTGTTAACAATATCCAGGGCATAATTTTTCTTTTCAATAATTTTGCGTGCTACTTTCTGATTGATCAAATTGTCTTCGGCTAATAAAATGCGTATGCCCTGCCGGATTTGTTCTTCAATAACGTGCGAGGTAATAAAGGTCTCTTCTTTTTTCTCTTCCTTTGGCCTATCTTCCACTTCCTGCTGAAGCACATTAACAATGGTGTTAAAGAGATGTGATTGTTTGACTGGCTTCACCAGATAAGCGCTGCACCCCAATTCTTTCAGATAGCTGGCGTCTCCTCTGTGGCCTAATGAGGTCAATATGATGATTCTGGTGTCCTTTAACTGCGGATCTTTAAAAATCGTTTTAGCAGTCATCTCACCATCCCATTCCGGCATCTGCATATCCAGTAATACAATGGAAAATGGATCTCCCTCCTGCCTGGCTTTTTTGAGCAGTTGAATGGCATCTTTACCATTGTTGCAGACCTGGGACCTAAAGTACCAGTTCGTCAGTATTTGCTCCAGAATAAAACGGTTGGTCTTGTTGTCATCAACAATGAGAATGCGTTTCCCATGAATTTCTTCCAGTTCGATTAACCGCTTGTTCGTCTGTTTTTTGCCTGGTTTTATTACAACGGTAAAATAAAAAGTACTGCCTTTGTTCGGTTCGCTTTCCACCCAAATTTTGCCGCCCATCATTTCACACAGCTTTTTTGAGATGGACAATCCAAGCCCCGTACCGCCGTACTTTCTGGTAGTCGATCCGTCGGCCTGAGTGAATTCTTTAAAGATTAAATCGAGTTTGTCTTTAGGAATACCGATGCCCGTATCGCGTACTGAAAATTGAACTTCCAGAGTATCGGTGTCGGAATTCAGTAGTTTGCTTTCCAGAACAATTTCACCCCTGTGTGTAAATTTTAAGGCATTGCCGATCAAATTAGTTAGAATCTGACGCAACCGTCCGGGATCGCCAACCACATTGGTAGGTAATTCCGGATCTACAAAAACGGCTAATTCCAGATCCTTTTCGTCGGCTTTGTGAGCAAAACCTTCGATGGTGGTTTCTATTAAGGTGCGTAAATCAAACTCTTCTTCCGTTAAGTCCAGTTTTCCGGCCTCAATCTTAGAGAAGTCCAGAATATCGTTGATTAATGATAAAAGGCCATAGGCGCTCTCTTTAATGGTGATCAGAAAATCGCGTTGTTCTTCATTTAATTCGGTGTTCAATAACAGTTCTGTTAAACCGATGACCGCATTCATCGGAGTTCGAATTTCATGGCTCATATTGGCCAGAAATTCGCTTTTGAATTTATTGGCGCGTTCTGCAAGCTGGCGACTTTTACGCTCTACGGCCAGTAAACGGGCGTTTTCAAGAGCAATGGCCGTCTGACGGCTAATGAGTTCCAGGGCCTGTAAATCATTTTCATTAAATTGATTGAGCCCTTTTTTAATAAATACAATCACCCCAATGGCTTTATCTTTAACCATTAACGGAGCTCCGATCAGCGATTCCTCAATTTTTTCTTCTCCGGGCAGGTAATAAACATCGGGGTGTTTGCGTACATCATGGCAAAGTTCGGCCTTTTTGCTGCGAAATATTTTACCGATAATGCCCTGGTCAACAGAAATACCTAAATTGGAAACCATCTCATTTTGCTTATACGTTTCATCGGAAAAGATTGGTATCAAGTATTTTCCCTCTTCATCGACGCGGTAAATCTGGAAGGCATCGAAATTTAAAAGGGGTTTAAAACCATTGCCGATGGCCAGTCCTACTTCTTCCACATTGTGGCTGGTAAAAATCTCTTCCGAAATTTTGTTAATCTGAGTAAAAAAAATCTTCCAGTAATCAACGTAATTTTTGTCTCTTTTTTGCCGGGCTGGTTCTTTTTTCAACTGAAGGATGCCGTAGATTTCACTGTTGTTTTGCTGAAACAAATACACTTGCGGTAGCTTTACTGCGACTGGACCTATTTGCTGAGGGAGTTTCAAATAAGATTCATTAAGGGGAATAACTGTGTAGTCTCCAATCGTTTGAAGCGATTCTGGTTGCTGTTTTTTTAATCGATTGAAAACAGGTTTTACAGAAACATCTTCTGTGAGGATGTGAATTCTAAGATCAGAGATGGGTTGAATGGTACGGTTCAGTTCCTTCTGTGCGCTCATTAATTCCCTCACATTATTTTTGCTTTTTGATTAAAAAGGTGATAAATATTATCGTAACAAATAATGAAGACTTGAATTAAGACGAGGTGAAGAAGATGAAGATTGGTTGTCATGTCTCTATTGCTCAGAACATTTGGGCCTGTTTCGAAAGAGCTTTGTCGGTGGAATCGGAAGTGTTTCAAATTTTTACGCAGAATCAGCGTCAATGGAAATCTGTAACGTACAGCCCGGAAGATGTGGAAAAGTTTCGTCAAATACGCCAGAACGGGCCGTATCGTTCAGAACCGATCGTGGCCCATGCGTCATATCTGATTAATTTATGTGCCGAAGATGGGAAAAAGTTAGGGCGCTCGCGTCAGGCTTTTGTGGATGAACTGCAACGTTGTGATATGCTGGGTATCGAGTATCTGGTGATTCATCCAGGGAGTTTCGGATCTCACGATCTGAATTGGGGAATTGAATTGGTGGCAGAAACGCTCAATGTGGCCTTGCAGGCCTACAAACCTAAAGTAAAAATCTTATTGGAAACCACAGCCGGCCAGGGAAATAATCTTGGATTTCGTTTTGAACAATTGCAGGCCATCCGTGATCGCGTGCATGACAGGCAGGCCATTGCTTATTGTGTGGATACCTGCCATATTTTTGCTGCTGGTTACGAATTGGAGACCACGCAGGGATTCGAACGGACATTAAAAGAGGCCGATGAATATTTAGGCTGGGATTTGATTAAGGTCTGGCATTTTAATGATTCTTTACACCAAAGAGGTAGTCGAAAGGATCGGCATGCCGCCATTGGCGAAGGGGAAATTGGGGTGGAGGCGTTTGCCTACCTGATCAATCATCCGTCATTTGAGAACACGCCAGCCATTCTGGAAATTCCAGGTGGCATGGAGAAATTCGCTCAGAATATCAAGTTATTAAAGAGATTACGTCAGAGGTAAGGCCATTGACCAAAGCTGACGACTTTAGAATACTTCCCTTAAAACTTATAATCCCGCTTAGCGGGATGCGAAAATTTTTAAGCTGCCTAATTACAGGGCAATCCCAAACGTTTGAGTAGATGTACATTTAGAAATCAAATTTTACAAAGCAAAGATTTAAACTCCCCCTTCTCTTTTTTTAAAGGGAAGGGGGGCGGGGGATGGGTTTTAAAACAAATGCTTCGCCCTCACAAAGTCGCGGATTGAAGCA
>NZ_JBSMDE010000170.1:0-14762 GCF_056497305.1 Caldithrix sp.
CAAGAGATCTAGTCCCGCTACAGCGGGATGCGAAAATTTTTGTGCTGAAGATCCTAACCCCCCTGCCCCCTTCCCTTCTTTTAATAAAGGGAAGGGGGAGCAAATTGTGCCGCTATGCTGAGTTTTACTCTGATGCGTTAAGATATTTTGCGATCCATGCGCACTTTGTGAATACTTTGCCCGTCCCCGAGGATCGGGATTTCCGTTGCGCCCCAACAGACAGCATTGTCCCTTTTCAGCATGAGGGGAACTTTCTGTCTGACAATAATATTAAATTAAAAGTCGATTAAAATTTTATTTTGCTGTAAAATTAATTATATTTTAGCAAGCAACGTGGTGTACAAAGGAAAATGTTAGACACATTAAAAATTTACAACGAATTAAAGGAACAATTTGAACCTGAGGCTGCTCTTAAATTGGCAGAACTCCTGGGTATGGTGTATCGTGAATTAGCCGATACGGTTACCAGAAAGGAATTTAATGCCTTAACTGAAGCGGTTCAGGAATTAGCTGAAGCGCAGAAACGCACTGAAGCCAGAGTAGAAGAATTAGCTGAAGCACAGAAGCGTACCGAACAACGATTAGATTCATTAACAGTTAAGATTGAAGAACTAGCCGAAGCGCAGAAACGTACGGAAGCCAGGGTAGAAGAATTAGCTGAGGCACAAAAGCGTACCGAACAACGATTAGATTCTTTAACGGTTAAAGTAGAAGAATTAGCCCAAGCGCAAAAAGTTACAGAACAAAAAGTGGCAGAGTTAGCAGAACAACAGAAAAATACTGAGAACCAACTACAACGATTAATCAAACGCGTTGACAATATTGAAATCCAGCTGGGAGGCATTAGTAACACGATTGGCTATTCTTTAGAAGATCGGGCCTTCAAGCCCCTTAAAAAATTATTGGAGACTGAATTTGGCATCACCGTTGACCGACTCTATCGCCGTAATATTGTGTATTCACCGGATAAATTCGATGAAGTTAATATTTATGGAGAGGGGCAACGAGACGGGCAAGAAATTGTGGTCATCGGAGAATCTAAAGCCCAGTTCGGCCCGAATGATGTCAAGAAATTTTTACAACAGTTAAAGAGATTAAAAGCGCATTTAAATCGTGAAATTTTCCCACTGGCCCTGGCGTATCATTATCATCCAAAAGCAGAGCAATTGCTCGAAAAAAATCACATTCGCTATTACTGGTCCCATGACTTAGAGTAATGGGGTATCGA
Organism: Caldithrix sp.; assembly: GCF_056497305.1. NCBI lineage: Bacteria > Pseudomonadati > Calditrichota > Calditrichia > Calditrichales > Calditrichaceae > Caldithrix > Caldithrix sp. The sequence goes on from NZ_JBSMDE010000170.1 coordinate 1,229, forward strand.
TCGCTCTCCTATTTTCTCCGTTGTATTAGTGTTTTTAATAAGAAAGACGGCATGATGCGAATCTTACTTGTTCTGAATACGTTGCGCTTTCTGCGACCAACCCAAATCCTGAACCGTTTAATTTTTGACTGCAAAAAGCATTTTTTAAGGCCGGTTATTGCTTTTGGGTTGAAATCAAAACAATACCATGGGACACCGACGCACATTTTTCTACACCCAAAATGTTTTGCCACCTCAGCTATTCAAAACTTGGGCGATAAAAGATTTAAATTTTTGAATGTGTCCAAAACTTACAAAAATGCCATTGCCTGGAATGATCCTCTGCAGTCTAAACTATGGTTGTACAATTTGCACTATTTTGAATATCTTTTACCGCTGATTCAAGAGGTTAGTGATCATAATTTCGCCCAGGCAGAAGAGATTATCATGGATTGGCTGCAGCACAATCCTGTAGGGCAGGGCAACGGCTGGGAATCCTATCCGATATCTCTGCGAGTAGTGAACTGGATTTTTTTTTATAATGCCTATTTTGATTATTTCCAGAAGGAAGGGACTTTTAGAAAAACGTTTTTAAATAGTTTGTATCAGCAGGTGGCTTATTTGAACTTATTTCTTGAGAAGCATCTGCTGGCTAATCATCTGTGGGCTAACGCCCGAACATTGCTCTTTGCAGGATTATTTTTTAATGAGCGGAAATGGATTGAACGTGGAGTTCATTTAGTCTCTCAAGAACTGAACGAACAAATTCTGCCTGACGGCGGCCATTATGAACGCAGCCCCATGTATCATGCCATAATTCTGTTAGATGTGATCGACCTGCTCAATTTAATCAAAGGGGCGAACTATAGTCATAATGATTTACCAGATATCCTTGATTTAAAAGAAAAACTAAGCGCTAAAGCAAAAGCCATGTGGCGCTGGCTAAGGGCTGTTACCCAACCTGATGGCGCCATCCCCCTTTTGGGGGACAGCGCTCTGGAAATGATTCCCCGTACGGAACACATTGGACGCTATTTAGCTGCCGTCCTGGGAGAATCCATCGATCTCCATCCTGCCGGCCCAAAGATTTCCCTTCCACATAGCGGTTACTTTATTTTTCGCGATGCCCAACGTTTTTTGATTATTGATGGTGGAGAACTGGGAGTAAGGTATCAGCCCGGGCATGCGCATTGCGATTTTTTGAGCTATGAACTGTCTTACAAAGGATTGCGGTTTATTGTGGATAGCGGAGTAGGGGAATACCTGCCGACGAGTCTAAGACAGAAAGCGCGCAGCATTCAAAGCCACAACACCCTTGTCATCAATGGATTGGATCAAGCGGAATTGTGGGCCGCATTTCGCATGGGGCGGCGGATCAGGCCGCAAGAGGTTCACTACGAAACAGAGCCCGCCTTCCAGTTCAGAGCTTCCTATTTCAATGGACTCAAAAAAGGTAAGGAATACTGGCATCAACGTATCATTCGTTTGAATGAAGCACTCGAAGTAACCGATTTGTTTGAAGCCAGGCGGCTGGAGTCTGTTGAAAATTTGTTGCATCTGCATCCGGGCTGTCTTATTCGCATGGAAGAAGGGCAGGTCATTGTCAGGCGGGCTGAAGTCGGTATTGCCATCATGTACGATACGCAGACCGTTCTGGCTACGCTAAGAGATTGGTTTTATGTGCCTGAATTTGGCAAAGTTTTACCGTCCCCTATGGTCGTCCTCCAGCCGAAAGGGAGTAAAATATCAGAAATGAAGTATCGGGTCGTTTTTCTTTAGTTCAGTGTTTTGAGCGTTTCTTTCTATTAAAAGATCCAACGTGTTTGCGTACTAAATTTTTTTAATCCATTAGTAAATAGCGGAAAGATTGAATTGTAGATGGTTGAGTCATCCGTCTACAAAAATCGGGATTTCTGTTTCGCGCCAACCAGAGGCCAGCCTAATATCAAACGTTATTTTTTGCGATGCGCAGATTTGCACTTAATGAAGCATACCGCTAAATTTGATGTTTATTAAAGTCTGGTGATTGGATTTTAAGGAGTAAGTTTTTGCGCATTCTATATCTTTCACAATATTTTCCACCGGAAATGGGAGCACCTTCGGCACGGGTTTATGAACTTTCCAGGCATTGGGTTAAAAATGGGGATCAGGTTACGGTTTTGACCAGCTTTCCCAATCATCCCACCGGGGTCATCCCTCCCCAATATCGTGGTTATCGCTTTCTGGAAGAAGAAAAAGACGGTATTCGCGTTGTACGTACCTATATCTTTGCTGCCCCTAACAAGGGATTTTTTAAACGTGTCTTATCATACCTCTCTTTTATGTGTTCCAGCATAATTCAGGGCACGTGGAAAGTGGGGCCCCAGGATGTACTCATAGCCACCAGTCCGCAATTTTTTGTGGGCATTGCCGGCTATCTGATCAGCCGCTTGAAAGGCATTCCTTTTATCTTTGAAGTGCGCGATTTGTGGCCTGAATCCATTGTCCAGCTGGGGCAATTAAAAAATCGCTTGCTGATCCGTTTTCTGGAATGGATTGAAATGGGGCTGTACCGCAAGGCTGTTCATATCGTTGGGGTGGCGGACTCTACGGTGGACATTATGACGGCCCGCGGTGTGCCTGCTGAAAAAATATCGATTATCAAAAACGGAGTTGATCTGGAACTCTTTTGTGACAAGGGTGATGGGCAGGCTTTAAAAGAAAAATATGGTTTTAAAGACCAGTTTGTTGTTTCCTACATCGGCACACACGGCCTTTCGCATGCCCTGGACAAAGTGCTGGATACAGCAGAACAGATGAAAGATGAAAAAGAGATTCTCTTTTTGCTGGTGGGCGAGGGCGCCGAGAAAGAAAATCTGATTAAAAAAGCGAAGGCCCTGCGGTTGTCCAATGTTAAATTTCTAAATCAAATCGATAAAAAACAGCTGCCCGATTTTTATGGCCTGTCGGATATTGTTCTGGTTACCTTACGTGATCTGCCGCTTTTCCGGAGTGTAATTCCATCTAAAATATTTGAGATCATGGCCATGGCCCGCCCCATTATCATCAGCGTGGATGGCGAGTCGCGAAGACTGGTGGAACAGGCGAGAGCAGGCATTTTTTCCCAGCCCGAGAATCCAGGTATGCTCAAGGAAAAAATACTCACGCTCAAGAACAATCCGCAGTTACGGGCTAGCCTGGGTGCCAATGGTCGAAAATTTGTGGAAGAATATTTCGATCGCAATAAACTGGCCGAACAATATCAACAACTCTTACATCGTTTGATTACTAATGAGGAAGACAATGCGTAGATTCATTTTTCTGACTCTCTGCTTAATTGGAGCTTTTAGCCTGAAGCTTATTGCCGCAAATCCAACTTCGGTGCCTTTAGAAAATCCGGTTTATGATTTTCTGGAACGCATGGAGACCCTGGGATTTGTAAAGGATGTGTTTAACGGCATCCGACCGTTTGACCGTTCAGAAGTGGCTGAATATTTGAAACAGGTGGCCCGGCATCGTAATGAGTTAACGGCTATCGACCGCAGACGACTGGATGATTTTCTGCTGGATTTCCGCTGGGAAATCGATCGAACAAAGCGATATGCTTTGTTGCCTGAAGGGCAAAACTGGTACTCCATTCTGGCCAGCTGGTCAAATTTTAAAAAGGATTTTCGGCGCTTTTTTAAACAGAATTTTCCTGAAGAAGAAAATCATGTGTTTTCCTGGGAACGAGGCAACAATAATTTTTATTTTGATTATGAACAGGGACTGGACTTTCAGCGCCATTCGCAGGGCAAAAGACGTTCAGCAAGCTGGCAAAGTTTTCAATTCCGCGGAACGTTAAATGAACATTTTGGTTACCATTTTGAGGTCAGTTTGCAGGGTATGCGTGGTAACGATAGCGCTTACATTGCCGAGCACCCGATTCTGAAAGGAAGCTGGAATCAATTGAGCGCCGGAGAATTACGTTACTCCGATTTAACCGGCGGAGAATTGGCCTTTCATGGTCCCTATTTTGATTTTCGGTTTGCTCAGCAAGCCATTACCTGGGGATATGGTGAATCGGGGCAATTGATATTGTCGGACAATACAGTGCCCTATCCCTATTTGAGTGTTAGTAAAAATTGGAAATGGTTTAAGTTCATTGCTCTGCATGGGAAATTACAATCGTTCTGGGCCGATACTTTGAAGGATGGTTACAAAGTCTTTCCGGAAAAATGGTTGGCCGCTCACCGTTTGGAGATGAGTTTATGGCATAAGTTGACCATTGGTTTGAATGAGTGCTTCATTTATGGTAATCGCTATGCGGACTGGGCCTATCTATTGCCCTTCAATTTTTATCGCGCTGTACAGCACAAATTGCGGGATCGCGACAACGCCACTATTGCCGTGGATGCGGAATATTTGCTTGCCCCCGGTTTTAAACTCTATGGTACGGTTTTTCTGGATGAGTTTAAACGCAGTATGTTGGGGACAAACTGGTTTGGCAATAAACAGGCTTTTTTATTTGGACTGTGGTGGGTGGATCCGTTCCGGTTGGCTAATTTTTCTGTTCGTTTTGAATACACGGCCATCATGCCCTGGGTTTACACGCACAAGTACCTGATCAACGCCTACACTTCGGATCAGCGCAGCATCGGGCACTGGGCCGGGCCCAATTCGGAAGTCCTTTATTTACACCTGCAAAAAGATTGGCATGTCCGTTTCAAAACCGGATTGAAATTACAACAGTACAAACACGGCGATAATTACCCCAATGAAAACATTGGTGGCGATATCCTTAAGGGACATTCTGTTTTGCTGGGCAGCCAGACCGAACCGCGGGAAACGCGCAAGTTTTTAGAAGGTATTTTAACCACGCGCCAGACGGCACAAATTTACGCCACCTATGAAATCTTTAACGATTTCTATCTGAAAGGCGCGTTTACATTGGGACGCTTAAAGATCGAAGAGCGGGAAAGCGACTATCAGGAATATTTTTTGGGCGTCGTGTTGAAGTATTAAAAACAGAAACATTTAAAATGATTCTAAAAGAATCTGAAACCGTTGAGCTGAAAAAGTCAACGGGTTCATTAAAGCAGGCCTTAATTTCTATTTCGGCCATTCTGAACAAACATGGCGGGGGAGAGCTCTACTTTGGCGTTGAGAATAACGGACAGGTGGTGGGACAGCAGGTTAGCGAAAGCACGTTGCGCCAGATAGCGCAAAAAATTTCGCAAGGTATTGAACCAAAAATTTTCCCATTGATCGAAAAAGTTAATTTGCAGGGCAAAACCTGTATCCGAATACGATTTGAAGGTAAGGAGCGCCCCTATTTTGCCTTCGGCATTGCTTATATCAGGGTGGCGGATGAAGACCGTAAGCTTTCGCCCCATGAATTGAAACGATTTATTTTAGAAAGAGATATCTATTCTCGCCGCTGGGATACGGAGTTAACGGACTTACCGGTTGAGCTGATCGATAAAGAAGTGTTTAATGAATTTTTGAGCAGAGCAAAAGAGGTTAATCGATTAAAATTAGGTACGGTTGACTGGCGCCAGAATTTAAACAAACTGAACCTGGCAAAAAATGGTAAATTGACCCATGCAGCAAAATTTCTTTTTACCAGTGCGCATGATATTGAGATACAATGCGCGGTCTTTGCCGGCACCGATCGTGTGACCTTTCTGGATTTTAAGAAGTTTGAGGGGAATTTATTTTTACTGCTGGAGGCGGCAGAAAATTACATTAAAGAGAAGATCAACTGGCGTGTGGAGTTTGATGAAACGATGAAACGCAAAGAAGTGCCGGAAATTCCACTGGCCGCCGTGCGTGAGGCGCTGGTTAACTCGCTGGTTCATCGCGATTTTGCCAATCCCAAGGGAAATGAAATCGCCATTTTTAAAGACAGGGTGGAAATTTACAATCCTGGCGCCTTTCCGCCGGGATTAAAGCCGGAAGATTTTATCAGCGGCCGGGAACGGTCTTATTTGCGAAATCCGAAAATTGCAGAGATCTTTTATTTTACCAAAGACATTGAACGCTGGGGCAGTGGGCTGGAAAGAATCCACAAGGCGTGTTTAAGTAATGGCGTTGCGCTAAAGTTTAACCTGTTGAAGACGGGCTTTCTGGTTACTTTTGAAAGACCGGAGGTAGAGTCAAAAGATTATGGCGGAACTGTGGAGAAAACTGTGGTAAAAACTGTGGAGAAAATTTTGCATGCTATTAAAGAGAATCCTGAAATAACAACACTTCAATTGGCGGAGTTGCTCGGTTTGAGTAGGAGAGGTATTGAATGGAACCTGGCCAGGCTTAAAAAAGAAGGAAAAATTAAGCGCATCGGACCGGCCAGGGGCGGTCGCTGGCAGGTGGTGGAAAAATAAAAACGGACAAGATTGAAGGCGCATGATTGATAATCAAAAAGTAATTTTTGGGGTAATCTTTCTTCTCTCGCTGGCTGCCGGACTTACGGCAACCTATATTGTGCGCGCTGTTGCGCGGCGTTTTAAAATAGGCGAAATGCCCGACCCGCGTAAGGTTCACAAAACCTTTATGCCGCACATGGGCGGGCTGGGAATTTACACAGGCTTTTTAGTGGGCATTTTCAGTTCGGCCTGGCTGCTGCCGGAAATTTACGCTCAGCTTATTCAGCAGTTCGGCGGCATCTTGCTGGCTTCGGTGCTCATTGTCGCGCTGGGCGTTTACGATGATTTAAAAGGCCTTTCGGCGGGAAAAAAGTTTTTTGGCCAATTTTTGTCGGCCACCATGATCATCCTCTCCGGCTGCCTTATCGAGCGCATCAGCCTGCCCTTTGCCATGGATATTGAGCTGGGATGGCTGGCCGTTCCCATTACCTATTTGTGGCTGATTGGCGTCAGCAACGCCGTGAATCTGCTGGATGGTCTGGATGGCCTGGCAGGGGGCATTAGCGCCATTGCCAGCGTCGTGTTTGCCGCCCTGGCTTATTTGAATGGAAACTTTGCTTTCTTCATTGTCAATCTGGCTTTGATTGGCGGTATTTTAGGCTTCTTGAAATTCAACCGCCATCCGGCAACCATTTTTATGGGCGATACGGGCTCATTGTTTTTAGGCATGATGCTGGCCGCCATCAGCATTCGGGGCTTTGAAACGACGGCAGGCCGAATCGGTTTGTTGGTTCCCGTTCTGGTGCTGGGCATCCCCATTGGCGATACCAGCGTAGCCTTTTTCCGGCGTTTAAACAAAGGGAAGCATCCTTTTAAACCGGATAAGGACCATCTGCACCATCGACTGGTTTACTTAGGATTGTCGCATCCCCATGCGGTTTATATGATCTACCTAACAGGTGCGGCGTTTGGCATCACCGCATTTTTGCTGGCCAGACATTACTTTTTAGTGGGGGGAATTGCTCTGATTCTGGTTCTGGCCCTGGCTGCTTTTGGTTTAAAGCGCCTTGGCTTTTTAGAAGCCCAGCGCACTAAAACCTATTACGGCGACCATCTGATTATCGAAGCGCAGCCCATGTTAGGCCCGCTTTCGGCCAGACGATTGGTCCACACTTTTTTACTGATCGGTGTGGACATTATTATGGTTAATAGCGCTTTGTACATGACCTGGTGGTTGCGTTTCCGTTCGGGCTGGATTCCGCATGAAACGGTCCCTTCGGCCAGTCTGATCTTTGAACCTGTGGTTATGATCATTTTTACGCTGGGCTGGGTGATCCTCTTTTACATGAACAATCTGTACAATTTACGCTGGGATGTTTCGCGTTTCGATCATCTGCGGCGTGTTTCCAGAACCATTTTGTTTGGCGTGATCATTCTCTTTGTTTTAACCTTTAATCCGGCCGAACCGTTTTCCGAAGGCCGCTTGAGTCTTTTGATTTACGGCGGATTTTTACTGCTGCTGGTGAACGCTGGCCGCCTGGCGATGATCAATCTTGAAAAAAAGTTTAAAATATTAGAATACGCTCCGCATCGTACTTTGTTAGTCGGAAATTCGAACAAAGCGCGTCGTCTGCTCAAAGACATCCGCCAGAATCCACATCTGTTGTATGATGTGTGCGGTTACGTAACGCGAGATGTTCAGCAAAAAAGTTTTGCTGGTTTACTTTTTTTAGGAACGTATGACCAATTACCGGAGATTATTCGTCGTGAAGGTGTGGAAGAGGTGATCATCGCCATTAATGAGCGCTCGCGGGATGAAATTTTGAATCTGGTTTCGCGCATCGATTCTCCCTCAGTGATTTTTAAGGTCATGCCCCAGCTGTACGACGCTGTTTCTGGATTGCGCACCGAAGAGGTCATTGGCCATCCTTTAATACGCCTGTTTCCGGAGTCCATGCGACCCTGGCAGTGGATGGTTAAACGTCTGCTGGATTTGCTGCTGAGTAGCTGTTTATTGATTGTTCTGGCGCCCTTATTTCTGTTGATTGTTCTCTTGCAAATGGCCAGTGGAATTTTCCCGCCTTTTGAAGTGCAAAATATGGTTGGTAAACACGGTCGGATTTTTGGCATGCTCAATTTTGCCACAGTCAATCGCCAAACGGGAAAACAGCCACTAATCGGTAAAATCCTTTACAATAGCCGAATTTACAAGCTACCGGCCTTAATTAACATCCTTTTGGGGAAAATGAGTTTTGTGGGGCCTCGGCCGGAAAAGGTGGAAGTGGTGGAGCATCTCAGAAAGAAAATTAAGTTTTACAACAGACGGTTTCAGGTGAGACCCGGTTTGACGGGTTGGGCGCAGGTCAAATATCGTTACGAAGAAGCTTTGAAGTACAAACGCGATCAACTGAAACAGGATTTGTTCTACCTGGAAAACATGTCGCTCTCATTCGATTTGCGCATTTTGATGCGTTCGTTTTTGATCTTTGTAGGGCGTAAAGGAACGCGATGAAAACAGATGATATTGTCATTTCGGTCATCATTGTCAATTTTAACGTGCGGGAATTTCTGGAGCAGACCCTGCTCTCAGTAAAACGGGCGTTAAAAGGCATCCCATCAGAGATTATTGTGGTGGATAATGCCTCTGTGGATGATTCGGTGCAGATGGTGCGCCGACGTTTCCCTGATGTTACTTTGATTGAGAATCGCGAAAACCGTGGTTTCTCGGCGGCCAATAATCAGGGGCTGGAAATCGCCAGAGGAAGGTTTATTGTTCTGCTGAATCCCGATACCGTTGTACAGGAAGATACTTTTCGTAAATTGCTCGATTTTTTTAAACGCACGCCGGATGCTTCGGCTGCCACCTGTAAAATCATCAACCCCGACGGCACCTTTTCTGTAGATTGCCGGCACAGCATTCCAACGCCTTTGACTGCCTTCTGGAAAGTGACCGGGCTGTCGCGTCTGTTTCCTAAAAGCAAGATTTTTGGCAGGTACAACTTAACCTATCTGGATGAAAACGATACCTATCAGGTGGAGGCCATTTCCGGTTCTTTTATGATGATGCGCCGCGAGATTGTGCAAAAGGTGGGCAAGCTGGATGAAGATTTTTTCATGTATTGCGAAGACATCGATTATTGTTACCGCATCAACCAGGCCGGAGGCAGAATCTATTACGTGCCCGATTCGCAAATCATTCACTACAAAGGGGAGAGCACTAAGAAATACAATCTGGATTATGTGGTGACCTTTAATAAGTCGTTGTACAAGTTCTACAAAAAACACTATCAGAAACGCTACGTGTACCCTTTTAAATGGTTAATTGTTCTGGGAACTATTGTGCGCGGCATTTTGATCTTCGTTAAAAATAATCTGGAAGTGTACTATCCCTTGTTGATCGATCTCGTTTTGCTGAATGCCATCCTGTTTGTCAATTTCTGGATTCGCTACGAACTACGCGGTGGTTTCTATTTGAAAGATTTTTTTAATCAGTACATTATTATTAATCTGATCACCACCATAGCTTTTTTCCTGTCCGCTCTGTTTTTCGAAACCGTCAAACGCGATCGTTTTTCGGTAAGCAAGATCATTAAAGCGACCCTGACCACCTTTACCTTTGTTTCGGCTTTAACCTTCTTTTTTAAACAGTTTGCTTTTTCTCGCCTGGTGGTTGTGGTATCGGCTTTGGGGAGCATGCTGGCCATGGTTTTGTGGCGCATCGTTTTGCGGGCTGTGCGCCGAAAAACAACTTCGGCCCTGAGCCGCGACTATTTTTTAAAACGCACGGTCATTGTAGGCTTTGATCAGGAAACACGCAGATTGTTAGAAAAGTTGCAGAAATATGTAACCTCCAGCATTAAGATTCTGGGATTGGTAGCGCGGGAACGGAACGATGTGGGCAAAACGTTGAATAAGATTCCGGTTGTTACCACTCTAAAAGATTTACCGGAATACATTCGTCTGAACCGCGTTGATCTGGTGATCTTTACCACGCACAACCTGCCCTTTCAGGAAATTTTGACCACCATGTCCAGGGTACAGAAACCGGAAATCGAATTTAAAATGGTGCCCGATCATCTGGAATTTATGATCGGTAAATCCAATGTGGAACGCCTGGACGCTTTGCCGCTGGTAGATATTGAATTTGGATATGGAAAGCCTTTTAATAAAATCGTAAAACGATTGTTCGATCTGGGGCTGGCTGGCGCAATGTTGGTTTTGCTTTTTCCTTATCATCTGTGGAACATGGGGCGTGGCTTTAAGACTATTTACAAAAGAGTATTGGCAGGGCATGGGGGTAAAAAAATAACAATCCTTTCCTCTCCCCTGAAAGGATTACACTTTACGGTGAACCTGTGGAATATTCTCATGGGTAAAATCTCTTTTGTGGGCGCGCCTATGACCGAGGAGGAGCGCCTGGCACCCATTTACGATTACAAGCCCGGGCTTACCGGAATTGTGCAGATTAATCAGGATAAGATCAACAACGACGAAATGCGTGCAACCTACGAAGCGCACTACATTAAAAATCAGGGGCTGTTTATGGACGTGGAGCTGCTGCTAAAGGCGGTTTGGGGAGGGTGAGTGTAAGAGTATAAGAGTGTAAGAGTGTAAGAGTATAAGAGTGTCGGATTGCAAACTTGCCTATTGGCAGGAAGAGCAAAAGGGGAGGTCGGGGATGCACAGTCATATTAAGAATTTTACAGATCTGGATGTTTGGAAAAAAGCCAGAGAAATTCGGAAGCAAATATATCAGATTTGCGCGAATTTACCAGGGGAGGAAAAATATAATTTGACTCTGCAAATGAAAAAGGCTGCCGTTTCACTTACTGCAAATATCGCCGAAGGATATGGACGATTTCATTTTCAAGAAAATATACAATTTTTGAGAACTTCGAGGGGGTCGGCCTATGAATTATTAGATCATATCGTCACATGCAGCGATCAAAATTACATAACACAGGAAAAAGCTAAAGAAATTAATGATTTATTGCTGCACTGCATAAGACTGATAGACGGTTTGATAAGATACTTAAAAAATAAAAAAAGTTCACTCTAAAAGGATATTTTTTACTATTACAATAAGAAAATAATTTGAAAGATAGATTGTTTTTATAGGAGATATAAGATTATCATCCCCCCAGAGCGGGAATCGAAATGACAAATCATACTTTTAGGAGCGAAATTTTAAAAAGAATAAATAAAATAAGAATGGTGGTAAGAGTTAGGTGTTGGTTCATTGGAACAGCAGAAAAATCTGGAAACAAGGAGACTGAGCGTTATGAAGCGCATTTTAAGGAAAATTACTTTACAAGCCTGTAAAAACTTTTTTACTCTTACACTCTTATACCCTTATACTCTTACACTTTTAGACCTTAAAATACTAAACTAAAATTAACATAGAAAGGATACTCCTATGTCGAACACTTACTTCGTACATCCATCCAGCTATGTTGATGACGGTGTCCAAATCGGAGAGGGGACGAAAATCTGGCATTTTTCACATGTGCAAAGCGGCGCTGTGATTGGCAAAGGCTGTACACTGGGACAGAATGTGAATGTGGGCAATAATGTGCGTATTGGCGATTATTGCAAAATACAGAATAATGTCTCTATTTACGAGGGCGTGGAATTAGAAGACTATGTTTTTTGCGGACCGTCCATGGTCTTTACCAATATTTTAAATCCACGTTGCGAATTTCCCCAGAGAGGATCGGCATTTTATGTAAAAACGCTGGTTAAACACGGTGCTTCGATTGGCGCCAATGCTACCATTGTTTGCGGAAATACCATAGGACGTTTTGCCTTTATTGCCGCCGGCGCGGTGGTTACCAGAGACGTACCGGACTACGCATTAATGGTGGGCGTACCGGCCAAACGCGTGGGCTGGGTGAGTCGCCACGGTGAGCGTTTGCCGGAACCGGATGAAGATGGAATTATGGTTTGCCCCAAGAGCGGCTGGCGTTACAAAGAAGTAGAACCGGAAGTCTTGCGCTGCCTGGACTGGCCGGAAGATAAGCCTGTAGAAAGGTGAGAGGCAAAGAGTGAACAACGAACAGTAAATAGTGAACAGTTGAATGTTTGAATGGGATGGTGGATTAAGAATTAAAAATTACGAATTATCCGCAGGATGCCTATGGTACGATTGTTGAATGATGAATGATGAATGATGATTTATGAATTTAGATGTTTTGAACATTTACCATTCGAATTTAGAATTTGTTTCGTATTTCGATATTCGAATTTCGGATTTTGCAATTTGCATCATAAAAACTATTCTGCGTGCATTTGCGGTACCTGTTCCTGATCAAAATTGGGATCTTCGCTTCGCTACGACCGGTGGCTAGACGAGTTTGAATATTGGAAAACCTGACCGTCCCTAAGCGTCGGGGCAGCCAGACGGTTTAAGTGATTAATGGTATTTGACATCAGTTTAAAACGGGCTTTGGGTATAGATAATGATTTGTTTTCAGCCCATGTCACCTTACCATAAGGCCAAGATGGAGTTCCCCTCCTATGAAGGGGGTACTGGTTAAACAACATGAACTTCAGAAAAGTGAATTTTTTCTGTTAAAGTAGAAAATTAGGGAGTCGAATATAGGGCATTGCAGAAAAAGTTGACAGGGAGTCAGAGGGCTAATTTGAGATCTGCAAAACTGCCAATTTAATCACAAAAGGTAATGCGTGATTTTATAAGTTAAGGCATCATTCCAGACAGAATAAAATCACAAGGATGTTTTGTTGCCAGCCAGGGATTGGTTTATCAGGTAAGTTTAGATTTATTTGTTTGCATTCCAGTGGGGGATGTAATTGACGGGGCGGAGCTGTATTTAAACGTGACGCGCGAACAATGAATAGTGAATAGTTGAAGGGGCTGAAGTTTGAAGTTTGAAGTGGGAGCGTAACTTCCGCAGGAGGCCTATGGTACAATTGATGATTGACGACTTATAAATTTAGCATTTACTGAATTTAAATGTTTTGAACATTTACCATTCGAATTTAAAATTAGTTTCGAATTTCGTATTTTGCAATTAACATCATAAAAACTATTTTGCGTCTATCCGTGAACTCCAAAAGTAAAACGAAATATACAAATAAATTTTAAATTATTGAGTTCAGTATAAAAACCACGAATTTCACGGATTAACACGAAGATATTTGATGTAATTTAAATAAAAACAATAGGCAAATTTAAATAAAATTCGATAATAATACCTTTTTAGAGTGGACTC
>NZ_JBSMDE010000171.1:0-17144 GCF_056497305.1 Caldithrix sp.
ACAAAGATTTAGAAAAAAAATAAAATTTGTTGACATGTAAGGCGAAGACTCAGCAAAGCGGCACAATTCGCTCCCCCTTCCCTTTATTAAAAAAGGGAAGGGGGCCGGGGGGTTAGGATCTTTAACACAAAAATTTTCGCATCCCGCTTTGGTGGGAATAGATCTTTTAAGGAAAGTATTCTATTAGGCTGAGGAGCTTATGTGTGCTAAAAATGAATTTAATTTGGGGAAGAGGTAGTATAATTCCCAGGAAGAGAAGTAATCCATTGATCTAATGATGTTTGCTCATTAAAATGTTGACTAAAATTATCAATCAGTTGTTCAAGTAAAAAGAAGTTCTCTTTTAAGAAGCGCTCCGCCGCACAACCGCGTCTATTGCACCTCCGGCAAGGAATGGTTAATGTACAGCCGATTTCCTGTTTGTAATCGGTTTCCAGCTCGGCTAAGGCTTCTTTGAAATCTTTTACAAAATTTTGATTTTTGTAGTAAATCCTGGCCAATTTTAGGGTTTTACGCTGCAACATCTCTGATAGATCTCTTAATCGACCAAGATAGACACTAATGGCGCTTTGCCATATTTTGTGGGCTTTCTTCAAAATGTTGGTTTCAATATCTTCTGGCGTTCCGGGTCTTAACGTTAAATGATTCAGATTCTTCAGTTGCATAATCTCTTCGATGCTGTCCTTTACATATTCCAGTTCATTCAGAGTGCGGCTACTGGTTTCATAATAAACGGCTTCAATCCATTCCTGGAAAACTTGCTTGATGTTTGAACTGGTCTCCTTTAAAGTCATGAGATCGGAATTAACACGCGTTGCTAATTGATCTTCATATTTTTTTATTTGCTTATTGACAAAATCAAAGGTACTGATCACAGCTCTAAAATCATTAATTTTATCATAGCCTAATGATTGGAAGATAATGTCAAAATAAGCCTGGACTGTTTTTTCCATCTCGTGTAAAGCCTCTTTAAGGCGTTCACTTTCGAGCATTCTTAATTCCTGTATTTTATTCAAAACGGTTTCATCGTAGTGTGATTCAAGCACCGAAATGATTTCTCTGAATATCTGACTGGGCGTGGTAATATCGCGGGCGATTTCCAGAATTTCGTTAACGGTAAGAATTTTGCTGGCTAACGATCTGACCTGGGCATCTTTGTCGATGTGGCAATAGGTTAAAACCAGGATATTGGTGAAATTTGCCAGGTCGTCAGCACAATTTTTAATAATGTTAATCCTTTTACGCGTCAATAATTTCCACAGATATTCGTTGTGAGGCAAAAAAATGGTAGGATCTTCCGAGTAACGAATTTTGTCGCTTTCCCGATGCTTTTGAATAATCTCCAACAGAAAGGTTAGAGCCTTAAAGTGTTGTAAGTTGTTAGGGAAATTCTTTTCATTAATGGCTGCCGTCACTACGCGCTTTAAAATATCCTGATTAACGCGCCGCAAAGTGTTGAAGAGCGCTTTTTTAAGTAGCGATTCTTCTTTGTAAAGAAAGGGTAAAATAGCCTCTACATTTTTAGGCGCTTGTGGATTCCGAACCAGACGCTGCAACAGCGAAAGCTTGAGAATCTGATCTTTTTTGCGGGCCAGCGCCTGACGAGCCATGTTTAAGAAATAGGCATCGCGTTGGCCCTGCCCCCGTTGCTTAAGAAGCTGAATGTAGCGTACCAACATGGTTAAAGAAATGGCCGGGTTATTTAACACCTCGGTGAATACTTCGGGGTCGTCTTCGAACATTAAAAGGATAAAAATATTGTGCTTATCTTCATTGCGGGCAAAGGCTTTACGCTCTCTTTTACCAAAACCAAGGATGTCCTGATAGCGACCAACAAGCTGCCAGTAACTGGATTGGTAAACGGCATTGCGCACTTCCGTGTTCGGATCGTGGGCCAGCACATTCAAAATTGCAGGAAAGTGGCAATTGGCAGCGATTAATTTTTTAAGTAAAATGACTTCATCTTCCGGTTTGTCAAATTGCAAATAGATATGGGTTGGAATAGGCGGTTTTCGCCTGAAGTAACGATACATGATGTAATTAAAATAGTGGATCTCGTTTTTGAATTTGAACTTCCCTATTCTCATTCCAATAACTCATCCTTTTAAAGCGATAGAAAGAGCTGTGGTCAGCTTCAGAATATCTCTGTTCGCTTTCCTCAGCCGCTCTGCCAGTTCACAGGCCATATTCCTGAAAAGTATTTGGGCCAGCTGGGCGTCGTTACTCACCAGTCGATCGAAAGCATTTTTACTCAAACTGGCTAATGTGCAATGGCTTCTGGTAATAATACTGGCCGATCGTTTCGATTGATCGCCAAGCATGACCATCTCACCAAAAAAGGGATGGTCCCGTTCTGTAAAGTGCAATAGCGATTTTTCAGGTTTATTAAACATGTGCATCCATTCCGGTAGAATCAACGATTTGTAAATTTCCACCTCTCCTTGCATTAAAATAAACATCTTGTCTCCAACGGTTCCCTCTTTCATTAAATATGTGTTGGGTGGAAATTTTTCCACCTGTACCTGTTCCAAAACCGTTTTTACCTGTTCATCATTTAAATCGAAAAATAAACGCACATGTTTAAAGAATTGGAAATTTTCGAGTAGAAACGGATCAATTCTGGCTTCTTTCATAGCGCTTTTCTCTCTAAAATTAAATAATACTGAGCATTACTAAGGATAGTCTGTTTATCCGGAGCTAACTGGATTTTAACCTGTTTTTCTTTTTCTGTGCCCAGGCCAGCTTCCTTGAACTTTCGCATAATGAATTCGTCGAGATATGAGTAGTCGGAGCCTAACAGGCTGTTTAAATCGAACGGTTCGCTTATTTCTACCAGGCCTAACAAGATGCCCTGGGGCGTATTTTGCCGACAAAACTGTTCCAGCTCCTGGTAGGTTTTACCGACCAGGGATTTGGGGACCGGATATTGTTGCAAACGAACCGCGGAATCGTCACTGAACACCTGTTCCCAAAAACGCGGGATGCCTGGCGCCAGGATGTGATGCGCCAGGATGGGGCCTGTAAAGGCATCGCTGACTACAATTTCATCGGCTCTGGCTTTACTAAGATGGGTGTAATTTTCCGGATCTTGAATGTGGGCTACCACGCGTATTTTGGGATTGATGGTTTTTAAAGTGAGGGTGGCCAGAATGGTTCGTTCATCACCGTTTTTGTGCAAAGGATTGCTCATATCGGGCACAATGATGGCCGCGCTGGCGTGTTGGGCGGCGGCTCTGTGCAAAATATTTTCTCGCGTGTAATCTCCGCGCACAAAATAGAGGTTTAGCGCTTCATAGCGGGCTAATATTTCTTCAACGGACTCTTCGGGCAGTTGATTAATGAGTACTACGTCGGATGGGCTGGTCGCGCGTTTTTCCAGTAAATTCAAGATCGATTCGCAGTTGCGGTTCCAGCCGCACAACAGCAAGTGGTTATTTAATTTTAATTCTTGCAAACCTTTGCCCTCCCTTAGTTTTTGTGTCACAAAAATGGAAGAAATAGTGGCTGTAATCACCGACAAAACCGCCACACCAAATAACATGACCAGTATGGCGACCAGGCGACCGGCTCCCGTTTTGGGTACTTTATCTCCGTAACCGACTGTTGAAATGGTCACAAAGAACCACCAGATACCGTCGCCAATGGAGTTGAAATGGCCATTATCTTTTGCTTCCATGTAAAACATGGCTACCCCGATAATCACGGCGCTGATTCCAATAATGAGTGTGGCTTTAAATAAAGCATTGTTGAAAAGGCCTCGCTTTTTGCGCAAAATTTTTTTCCAGCTCAAAATTGGTCCTCCGTTGATCTACCTGTATTATTCGACCGGTTGATGTGATTTATGAAGTACCGTCTTAAAATGTAAGTAAATAGTTCGGCAAAGGACAAAAAATAAATTGTCGGGCGCTAAAGAATGACCTTGAAGCGGTGCATGAGGCGCATTTTGGCCCTCTGCTTCTCAACGTAGAGTGAACCGATGGCCTCGTCGTTCCAACTCAAAGCGTAGTAGCCATCCTCAACACCAGGAACGGAAGTCATGCCGGTACTAAAAAGCTCGCGCAATTGCGCTTCAGAAACTTTCAGGTGGCGTTTGCTGATCCATTGGCTGAAGAACTGAATGCTGTGATTCGGAAGTTTCCAGCCATAGATGCGTTTTTCACCCAGCAATAGTCCGGCGTTTAAAAAGTGCGCATCAGGAATGTTTTTAATCTGGTTATTCACCATCCACAAGCGGTCCCGTGTTTTGATGTAGCGATAGGCCGGCCAGATATGTTCCGGGATGCCCCATTGCTCACTTATTTGCTGCAGATCCTCGGCTACCCGTTCATGGTCGTGGGCCAGGGTTTTAAACGTTTGATAGGTTTTGGCTGTTTTATGCCGCCGTCCTACTTTACGTAGTTTGATGACAAAGAATCCTTCCATTTCGTGCAGATGAGGAAGAATGCGGATGGCTCTTTCCATATTGGGATCAAAAACTTTGTTCTGGTGTGCGGCTAAACCCGCTAAAAAACGATTATGGATGTCTGCATCGATTTCTACGATTTCCAGCGGGTAATGATCGAGCATAAACTGAATCAACTCTTCATTTTCTTCTACAGAAATGGAACAGGTTGAGTAAACCATTTCTCCACCCACTTTTAAAGCCTTAAAGGCCGAAATCAGGAGTTGGCGTTGTTGTTCTACAATCTTTGCCAGTCTTCTGGGACTCAGCCAGGAATACACTTCAGGATGGGAGTGAATGATCCCCAGAGCCGAACAGGGCGCATCGAGCAGCACTTTGTCAAAGTATTCGGGTAACACGTTACCAATGCGCTCGCCGGGCTGGCGATAGATGGCATAGTTTACGGAGCCCATCATTTGAATGTTGGTGTTCAGGGCCTGAATGCGCTTCATGGAAACGTCATTTAGTACCAAAAAGCCGGTGTTGTCCATCATGGCAGCCATCTGCGTCGATTTGGAACCGGGCGAGGCAGCCAGATCGAGCACTTTTTCTCCAGGGTGCGGGTTGAGAATGAGGGCCGGCAATTGCGATGCAATGCCCTGGTAATAAAATTTCCCAAGGAAAAAATCGAGGGTCTGGCTTAACGGTAGGTGGTCTTCTTCAATAATAAATCCCAGAGGATTAAAAGGAACAGGACGAAAAGGCACCTGAAGCTCCTGCAGCCGTTTTTTTACCTGCTCCACCGTGGTTTTGATGGTATTGACGCGGATAGCCCGCGCTTCGGGCCTGGCCTGCCAGAAAAGGGTGATCTGATCGCCGAGTAAATCTTTAAGATATTTTTTCAGGAATTTGTTTTCTCTTTCCATGAGTGACAAGCAATCTGTTTGTTGTATGGAGCTTAATGGGCATTGAGTAACGGCTGATCAATGGAGCTGCGGATGCGTCGGTAATACCAGCGTAACAGGCGATTGGAGTTGACATGGATTAAAGCAAGCAAAAATTCTTTGCGCACAATGCGTTTGGAGATTTTGATCCGTTCCGAATCCAGTAGGGCCAGTGTATTGCGCTGAATTAATTCCAGGGTTCGCAAGGCCCAGAACAGAGGTAAAATGCAAAAGAGACGGATGCGTGTTTCCTCTTTAGGAATGGTTAGCGTGTAATCAAGGGCCTTGTCCAGGTGGTGTACGGCATCTCGGATCAATTCGTTAAAGAGTTGCACAGCCTGTTCGGCGTTTTCCTTCTGGAAAATACTCTCACGCGTTAAGTGGTATTTTTGCAATAACTCATCCGGAATGTAAGATTGCCCACGTTTTAAGTCGGCCGCGGCATCGCGGATGATATTGACCAATTGCAGGCCTTTACCAAAAGATTCGGCCAACTGTTCCAGACGCTGTTTAATCCTGGGCGTAATTTTTTGCGAATAGAAGGAGAACAATTCGGTGAGCAAATAGCCAACCGTACCAGCCACGTAATAGGTGTACTCGTCCAGTTCTTTCATGGATTTCAAAAAAGTGAAACGCCGTTTTTGTCTGGCCTGAGCATATTTGCGCATGCCCAGGGACATTTCGGCTACCCAGCGGGCAATAAGACCGCGTACCTTCGGAGAAAAGGTGTAAAACACTTGCAGGACAACCGGTAAATTGTGCGCTAATTTTTCGTCATACGAACGGACCGGTAAAAAATGTAATTGCTTTAAAAGCTGTTGATAGGCAAAGGTGTTTTCTTCTTTGAAAATGTTGGCGTAGTGTGTCAGCATTTCTTTTTTCTGCTCAAGGCTCAAATCGGGACTGTCTTCGATGGTGTCGGCAATGCGGCACAACAGATAGGCCACGGTTACCGGAAGACGCAAACGCCCGGGCAAACGGCGAATGGTCGGGGCAAACGTCCTGGAAACCCTGGGTAAAATGGTTTCACAATACTGTATCTTGTTTTTCATGTTTATCGACTCCATTTTTACATTGCAACGAATTTAGTGAATTATTGGCAAAAGAGAAAATTTCTTTTGCTGGTAGAATGAAAATGAATTAACAAAATGATAAAACCACAAAAATGTGACCGTTTTAAGCCAAATTCATTATGACAGCCATGCGCTGCAATCCCATCCTAACATGCGTTCAATAATTTTAATTTCATACTCGTAAATATGTTTTAGATATTCCTTCTCCTTTGTAGACATCCTGGAAGCGTAAGGAATGGAATGTATCTCTCGGTGCTGAACCCGTTCAAAATGTGTTATCCCCAAAAAAGTGCACACTTCTTTAAGGCATTCATTGGGCTGATTTTTAAGAAATTCGGTTTTTAAAACCAAAACATTTTCTTTAGGGAAATAGCGCCATAGTCTTCTTAGTTGTTCTGAATAGAATCCGCGATCAATGTATGAGTAAACTCTGTGTTGATGGGGTAAGGCTTCCCTGCATCTTAAATCTTCGTTTTGAATGGCATCCCAAAACCCGAGCTTCTCGGCATTTCTTGAGCGTTCCATATTCCAGTGTGAATAGGCTCTTTCAATAGGATTTCTTAAAAGAATGATGATCTTCATATTCGGATTGTATTCCCATATACGTTTGGGAGCATCCTGCCAGTACATGTAGATGGGCGTCGCTTCACCTAGCCACCTATGCCATGGCTTTGGGTTGAATGAAGCATGGTAAAGTGAATAATCAGGAGGGGTACCGTTTTTAAAAAGCTCTTCATTATCGAAAAAATGGAGTTCCTTATTATTAGCCATACAAATTTCAGGGTGTTCTCTTAAGTAGGCGTCCAATGCTGAGGTACCACCTTTTTGTGTACCACAAATTAAAAAATTGACCAGGCGCCCTGTAGCGTATCGGTTTTGATGGATTGCTTTGCTTAATGTTGTGTAGTCGATGCCTTTCACAAGTTTTCCTTTTTAGTGTGTTAAACCTTTAATGCGCTACATAAATATTCAAAATAGTTTGGATATTCAAAAATTTCAAGAAAAATTCCAGAGCTCATTTGGACTGTTCAGGCATTTCAAAGGATCGGAATGGTTTCACAAAAAGTTGGTAAAGGCCTGTCAAATGGAGATATTTCGCGCCGTTCTCTCAGTGACAAAGAATGCCCGCTTTTGTTGCATTTAATATGTGATTCTTTTTACCTTACAGGCAACGTTTTGAAAAGTGGCAAAAGTATTGGGGATTAAAAATGGAACGAAATCTCTATTTTTATCGTGCTATTGTGCAAAAGGTGTACGATGGCGATACCTGCACGGTCGATATTGACCTTGGGTTGAAAACCTGGATTCGCGGCGAACGCATTCGGTTAGCGCGTATTGATGCGCCTGAACTGCGCGGCGATGAGCGGGAGGAGGGCTTACGCTCCCGGGATTTTTTACGGGCTTTAATCGACGGCCGTGAAGTGATTATTCAAACCATTAAAGACCGTACAGGGCGTTACGGCCGGTACATTGCTGAAATTTGGCTGATAGAAGACACCGGCGAATGGCTTAATGTCAACGATGCCCTGGTCGAAAAGGGATTTGCCAGATATGTTCACTATTAAAAAGCGTCTTGATCAAGTTGTGGAGGACACCATGCGTGTAGTAGGACTTCTGCTATTGAGTTTTTTGATCTTTGTCTCTTGCCAGAAACAGAACAAGGAGGAAGCGTTGCAACAATTTATTGAACAGCATGTCGCTAAAATCAAACCGCTGGAAAAAGCTTCCAAAGAGGCCTACTGGGAGGCAGCCACTACCGGCAAACAGGAAGCCTACAAAAGGTCGGCCGAACTGGAGCTGAAAATCCGCAAAATTTACAGCAATCCGGAGGACTTTGCCTTCCTCAAAGCCCTAAAGACTTCCGGAAAAGTACAGGACCCGTTGCTGAAACGTCAGTTGCAAATTCTCTACAACCGCTATCTGGAAAATCAGATCGACTCCACTTTGATGCGTCAGATGGTGGAGCTCAGTTCAAAAATCGAAGAGGAATTCAGTACCTTTCGCCCGGAATTAAACGGAAAAAAGGTAACCAACAACGAGATCCTGGAAATTCTTAAAAACGAAACCAACAATGCCAAACGGCAGGCAGCCTGGGAGGCCAGCAAGCAGGTTGGGGCCGTGGTGGCCGATGACATCATTAAACTGGTTAAGCTGCGCAATCAGGCGGCGCAGAGTCTGGGCTTCGAAAATTACCACACCATGAGTCTTGAATTGAGCGAACAACGGGTTAAACAGATCGACCGCATCATGTGGGATGTGGCCGAGTTTACCGTGGAGCCGTTCTACAACGCCAAGAAAGAGCTGGACCGCATTCTGGCTAACAAATACCACATCACCGAACAGGAGATTCGCCCCTGGCACTACCACGATCCGTTTTTTCAGGAAACACCACAGGTTTTTCAGGTGAATTTAGACCATTACTACGAGCATCATGACATAAAAGCGATCGCTGAGAAATTTTACGCGGGTATTGGTTTGCCAGTGGAATCCATCCTGAAGAAGAGCGATTTGTACGAGCGCGACGGGAAAAATCCGCACGCTTTTTGCGAAGATTTTGACAAAGAAGGCGATGTGCGGATTTTGTGTAATTTAAAAAATAACGAAAGCTGGATGGAAACCATTCTGCACGAGCTGGGTCATGCGGTTTACGATAAATACAACGATCCTTCGGTGCCCTATCTATTGCGCGAACCGGCCCATATCTTTACCACTGAAGGCATTGCCATGCTTTTCGGACGCCTCAGCCGCACCCCCTATTGGATGCAGAAAGTATTGAATTTAACCGATGAGGAACGTCAGCAAATAGAACCCGATCTGAATCGTTACATGCGTTTGAAACAACTCATCTTTGCCCGCTGGGCGCTGGTCATGTACTATTTTGAAAAGGCCCTGTACAAAAATCCCGACCGCAATCTCAATAAACTTTGGTGGCGGATGGTTCAGCAGTATCAACTCGTAACGCCTCCGGAAAACAGAGACAAACCGGACTGGGCCTCGAAAATTCACTTTACCATTGCACCCTGTTACTACCATAATTACATGTTGGGCGAACTGTTTGCCTCGCAGGTGCACATGTACATCAGCCGGACTATTTACAAAACGCAAAACTGGCAGAAGGTTACCTATGTCAATAATCCGGCTGTGGGGCAATATCTTAAAGAGAAGATTTTTAAACCGGGTAAAATCTATCCCTGGAACCAGATGATCGAACAGGCTACCGGCAGCAAGCTTAAGGTCGATTTTTTTGCTAAACAGTTTCTGGAATGATGCTCTTTTTAACAGGTAATAAGGTTAAGCAAAGAGAAGGAGGGTGAAAGGATGAGATTGATCGTACTGTTTGTTCTGGTAACGCTGGTTCTGTTTACGGCCTGTCGAAAAGGGCCGGAGGCCGATTTGATTTTGATCAACGGAAAAGTTGTCACCCTAAATGCTCAAAACACCATTGCTCAGGCGCTGGCTATCAAAGGAGATCGGATTTTGGCTGTGGGCAATACAGAGCAAATTAAAAAAATGAAAGGCCAGCACACACAGGTGATCGATCTTAAAGGAGCGCTGGTAACCCCCGGGCTGATTGAAGGCCATGCCCACTTTTTAAGCCTGGGCGAATCTTTGTTGCGTCTCGATCTAACCCACGCACAAAGCTGGCAAGACATTGTGGATAGCGTGGCACATCGCGTACAACAGGCCAGCCCGGGCGAATGGATTATCGGACGCGGCTGGCACCAGGAAAAGTGGAAAACCCTCCCCAAAAAGCTCATAGAGGGCTACCCTGTACATCGGGCGTTGAGCAAAATTTCACCTCAAAATCCTGTGGCTTTAACCCACGCCAGCGGCCATGCGCTTTTTGTCAACCAAAAAGCCATGGAATTGGCGGACATCACGCGCCAAACACCCAATCCCATGGGCGGCAAAATTATTCGCGATGAACAGGGCAACCCTACCGGCGTATTGCTGGAGAATGCCATGGACCTGGTGTGGAAGGTGTACCATCAACAGGTTGCGGCCAATCCTGAAAAAGAAAAATTGCGTTACGCAGCCAAAGCCATGGAAGCCTGCGTTAAAAACGGCATTACCAGTTTCCATGACGCCGGGGCTTCTTTTGCCGAAGTAGAACTGTTCAAACGGCTGGCCGAGGAGGAAAAACTCAAGGTCCGCCTCTACGTGATGCTTTACGAACCGGATTACAGATTACGCAAAATGATCGATCAATATCGCCTAATTGGCTATGCTAACCATTTTTTAACGGTGCGGGCCATTAAACGTTACATGGATGGCGCTCTGGGCTCTCGCGGGGCCTGGCTCTTTAAACCGTACAATGATGAACCCAATAGCGTTGGTTTTAATGTGATCCCGGTAGATAGCCTGCGGTCCACAGCCGAGATTGCCATTCAACATGACTTCCAGCTTTGCACCCATGCCATTGGAGATCGAGCGAACCATGAAGTATTGAATGTTTACGAAGAGACATTTAAAAAATATCCGGAAAAGAAAGATTTGCGCTGGCGCATTGAACACGCTCAGCTCATCCATCCGGCGGATGTAAAACGCTTTGCAAAATTGGGCGTCATCGCTTCCATGCAGGGCGTTCATTGTACCTCCGACGGGCCCTGGGTACCCCAGAGGATTGGCGATGAGCGGGCCAGAGAGGAGGGCTACCTCTGGCAAACCCTGTGGCTGAGCGGCGCCATTGTGACCAATGGTACGGATGCACCGGTAGAATCGATTGATCCCATGGCCGGATTTTACGCTCTGATTACCAGGCGCCTGCCCAATGGCCAGTATTTTTATCCTGAACAGGCTCTGTCGCCGGTTCAGGCCTTAAAAGCCTACACTTACAATAATGCCTACGCCGCTTTTGAAGAACACATAAAAGGGAGCTTAGAAGCAGGCAAACTGGCCGACATTACGGTGTTTTCACGTGATATTTTAAGCGAGCCACCTTACAAAATTCCTTCGACAAAAATTTTGTACACCATTATCGGCGGAAAAATTGTTTACCAGGCTAAAGGCACGACAGGCAAGTAAGACCTGTGCCATGGGGACGGATGATTGACTTTGATGAGGGAAGGGATGCCCTTTACATGAGAGCCGGAAAAGGCAGTTGACGATTTAAAAGGCCATAGCCCAGGGGCAGCGCTGTTTTATCATGGGCCTAAAATCACGGTCTCTGTAAAATGAAATTTTTAGGATCATTTGATAGAACGATGCGAAACCTTTTGTTTTGATTGAAGATTAAAGATTTTTCAAGTCGGGAATTTGGAGTTTGAAAAAACAGGCAGGCACAAGTTGCAAATCAATTTAGGGGGCGATGATGAAACAAAAAAGAGGGCTGATCTGGGTGCTGATCGTTCTTTTAGCACTGGCATGGCAGTGTAAAAAAGAGTCAGCGCCAGTGCAGCGTAAAACGGGTGTGCGCGGGCTGGTGGACACGGTTGGTTTTGCCCATAAAGCATGGCAAATGGATTCCTTAATGCATCGTATTTTGCGTTTTCAGAAAAAACCGTTATTAAAAGCCATTCAGAAAGGCGAGATCAAGCCACAAACCGCTCTTAAAGTGGCCGTCAGTCCGCATGACGATTACGGCTACGTGGGCTACCTGTACCCGGCCGTAATGGAAGGCATCAAAGCGAAAACGGTGATCATTTTTGGCGTGGCGCACAAAGCGCGCCTGCTAAATCTGGAAAATCAAATTATTTTTGACAACTATCCTGCCTGGCATGGCATTTACGGCCCCATTAAAATTTCCGAAATTCGCGAAGAGCTGATCCATGCGCTTCCGAGAAGTGTGTACCAGATCAATGATTCCATGCAAACCATTGAGCATTCGGTAGAAGCCTTGTTGCCCTTTTTGCAATACTACCGTAAAGATCGCGAGTTTGTTTCCATCCTGGTGCCCTACATGCCTTTTAAACGCATGCAAGAAATTGCCAAACCGCTGGCCAAAGCCATTGCCCGAGTGATGAAAAAACGCAACTGGCAATGGGGAAAAGACCTGGCGCTGGTCATCAGCACGGATGCCGTGCACTATGGCGACGAAGACTGGGGCGGTAAGAATTTTGCCTATTACGGGACGGACTCTGTTGGTTACCGCAAGGCTGTGGAGCACGAGATGGAAATTATCAATACCTGTCTGGTCGGGCCGTTGCAGGAAGAAAAGTTGAAGCGTTTCACGGAATTTACGGTGCAAGCCGATGATTTTCACAAGTACAAATGGACCTGGTGCGGGCGTTACTCCGTGCCCATGGGCCTGGAAACCGCCTACTATTTGGCCCGGGAGCTAAATCAAACTTTAAAGGGCCGGTTGATTGGTTATGCTAACAGTATTGACCATGATCCGTTAAAAGTAGAAGACATTGGCATGGGCTTCACGGCTCCGGCCAACAGGCACCATTGGGTAGGGTATGTGGCCATGGGCTGGGAGTGAGGGCAGGTGGAAAAAGCTTTACATCGTGCCAGACAGGTCGTGAGGGAAGCACAGGCTGTAGTTGTTGCTGCTGGGGCCGGAATGGGCGTGGATTCCGGTTTGCCTGACTTTCGTGGTAACGAGGGCTTCTGGAACAACTATCCTATTGCCCGGCGGCTGGGTTTATCGTTTGTCGATCTGGCCAATCCGCGCTGGTTTACGGAAAATCCGCAATTGGCCTGGGCTTTTTACGGGCATCGTTTAAATCTTTACCGCCAGACTCAACCGCACGAAGGATTTGGTTTGCTGCTTGAGTATGGGAAGCGATTGCCCGGCGGCTACTTTGTTTTTACCTCCAATGTGGACGGGCAATTTCAGAAGTCGGGCTTTGCCGAAGAGCGCATGGTGGAGGTGCATGGCTCCATCCACCATTTGCAATGCGTGGAGCCCTGTACGGGAAATATCTGGTCGGCGGACGGCGTGCAGGTGGAAATAGACATGGAATCATTTCGGGCAAAAGAGCCTTTGCCCCGCTGCCTGCACTGCAACCGATTGGCGCGGCCCAATATTTTGATGTTTAACGACTGGCAGTGGATTTCGCAGCGTACGGATGCGCAGGAGCGCCGTTTTAAGGACTGGCTGCAACAGATCGATCGACAGCATTTCAAATTGGTGATTATTGAGCTTGGCGCCGGCACGGCGGTGCCCACGATGCGCATTACCTGCGAGCGTCTGGCGGAATGGCATGATGGCACGCTGATTCGCATCAATCCGCGGGAAAGCTGGGTGCCGGAGGGTCAGGTTTCCATTAAGAGCGCTGCCAGAGAGGCCCTTTTGGAAATTTTTGCAGGCATTGTTTGACTTGCTTGGCTACTTCTGTTAAATTGCCGGCTTTGAAAACGGAATTAAAAGGGTAAAAAGATGTTGTTAGATTTTAAGAAGATTCTGATTTTAGGGCCACACACCGATGATGGCGAGTTTGGCTGCGGAGGCACGATTGCCCGTTTTGTAGAAGAAGGTAGAGAGGTTTACTATGCTACCTTTTCGCTGGCCGAAGAATCAGTGCCTCCGGGGCTGCCTAAAGATATTCTGCTTACCGAAGTACAGGCTTCAAGCAAGGTGCTGGGCATTAAAGAGGATCATTTATTGATCTACCGCTATCCGGTACGCAAATTTGCCCACCACCGACAGGAAATTCTGGAAGATCTGGTTAAATTAAAAAAAGACCTTGACCCCGACCTGGTACTCATGCCCTCACCCCACGATTTACATCAGGATCACTACACGATTTCCATGGAGGGCCTGCGCGCATTTAAATTTACTTCCATTTTAGGCTACGAAATGCCCTGGAACAACATCAATTTTGAGACGCGCTGTTTCATTCATTTAGAAGAGCGACATATTGAGAAAAAATTGGAGTCGGTTAAATGCTACCGTTCGCAAACCGGGCGTAAATATGCCAATGAAGAATTTATTCGTGGTCTGGCTAAAACGCGCGGTGTGCAGTGTGGTGTTAATTTTGCTGAAACATTCGAAGTCATTCGCTGGATTATTAAATGAAAAAGGGGGACAGGGATTCTGAGATGGAAAAAAAACTAACCGATTTTTACCGCAAACGGCAGGGTAAATACGTTAAACGCCCAGAGGACGAACGTTTTCTGGAAGAGTTTAATCAAACTTTGAAAGTTAAAGAATGGAACTGGTACAGGGATTACGATATTGAGCACGCTTTTATTTTTGTCCATGGATTACCGCGCTCCGGAACAACCCTGATTACTCAGGTTATTGCCCATTGTATGGACGTGGGCTTTATTAATAATCTGATGGCCCGCTTTTATCTGGCGCCGGTACATGGCATTCGCTTTTCCCGCGCCGTTTTGGGAGACCAGCGTTCTACCAACTTCCGGTCGGATTATGCACGCACCACGGAATTAGGCGACATTCACGAATTTGGCTACTTCTGGCGTTATTGGCTAAAAAAAGAAGAGGTCGAAGGCGTCACCCGTGCGGCGGATATTGAAAAGGAGATCGATTGGTCCGGGCTCAGGAAAACTTTGGCCAACATGCAACATGAGTTCGGGAAACCCATGGTTTTCAAGAATATTTTTGGATCGTACCATCAACCAAAATTGAATGAAGTACTGGGGAAAGTGTTATTTGTTTACATCAAACGCGATGTGCTGGACTCCGCGATTTCAATTCTTGAAGCCCGAAAAAAATATTACACCGATCTGAATACCTGGTGGAGTTACATGCCTGTGGAATACGACAAGATCAAAGACCTGGATTACTGGCATCAGATTGCCGGTCAGGTGTTCTATTTACGCCGATATTACGAGCGTTTAAGCCAGCAGTTGCCCAATGTGTTACCTGTTGAATACGAACAATTAACCCGTCAACCGGCGCAGGTATTACAGGCCATTAATGATAAATTGAAGGTACTGTATGGCTCCACTGTGCCCATCGTTTCTCCGCCACCGGAATCTTTTCCCTTTAGAACCTATGCCGATCGAACTGAGGAGCGTGAAACATTCAAACAATTAATCGCTAAATTTGAAGCAAAGGAACAGTCATGAGTCGTCTGGTTATGGCCATGCATCAGGCCAATTACATTCCCTGGTTGGGTTATTTTTACAAAATTGCCAGAGCCGATGTGTTCGTTTATCTGGATGTGGTGCAATACCCACGGGGACAGAGCTTTGCAGCCCGAAATCGTATCAAAACCCCTAATGGGGTAACCTATTTAACGATTCCGGTTTCATTACCTAAAGGGCAGCAGGGCAAGGCTTTGTACAGCGAAGTACGCTTTGCCAACGAGCAGTGGAAAAGTAAGCATCTGAAGACTTTACAACTGAGCTACAAAAAGGCGCCGTTTTTTACAGAAGTAATAACTATTTTTGAAAAGGCGCTGGAGCAGTGCGACAATCTGCTGGATTTGAATGTGCGCTTAATTGAAGATTTTTGTCAGTATTTGCAAATTAACACGCGGCGCGTATTTTTATCGGACCTTCTGGACGATTTTGGGCAAAAAACAGATCTGATTGTAGATATTTGTCGAGTGCTGGATGCGAATGTGTACCTTTCGGGTACAGGGGGCGGTAAGGAATACAACGATGAAGAAAAGCTCAATGCCAATGGCATTACCTTAATTTACAGCGATTTTAAACATCCGGTTTACCGCCAATTATGGGGCGAATTTGCGCCTAAACTTTCCATAGTCGACCTGTTGTTCAATCACGGTGCCCAGGAGGGGCGGAAAATCTTGTTGGGACAACAGAAGTAATCTGTGTTATGGTATTGATGTCTTGAAAGTGCGTAAAATTGGTTTGTCTCCCGGAAGTCGGCCAGGGCTAAAGCCCTGACTAAAATAGTTTTGCCAGGTTATTCAACTGAAAAATAATTCTGCAAATCGACGGTAATTAACGACATTTACGTTATGAACTTCTTGTTCAAGGTTTCCATCATAAACTAAATATTGCTTTTTTACTCTATCCTTAAAAATTTTTTTGAAATAATTTAGACTTTTTAGAAAAGTACTGGAAAAAGTTTGTGCCGATTTAACCTCGGCAATGGTAAAATTTGTGCCCTGTTTGAACACGATGTCAATCTCGTTTTGATGAAGATCGCGGTAAAAAAATAACCGTACATCCAGCGCCTGATTGAAACGTGTTTTGATGAGCTCCATAATAACCATATTCTCAAACAAAGCGCCACGTAAAGGATCGCGTTCCAGCTGTTGCGGACGTTCTATTCCTAACAGATAGGTGGCCAATCCCACATCGTAAAAATATAATTTAGGTGATTTGATCAGTCGTTTTTTTATGTTCTCAAAATAAGGAGGCACTAATGTAACTACGTAAGAAGCTTGCAAGATCGACATCCACGATTTAATGGTATTAACACTAACTCCCACTTCATTTGACAATTGGCTGGCATTAAAAATCTGTCCAATTCGTCCCGCGCACAGACGAACAAATTTCTGAAATAACAATAAATCTTTAATCTGAAGTAGTTGTCGTAAATCCCGTTCAAGATAGGTTTCGTAATAACTGCGATAAGCAATGGTGGGATTTAATTGATCTTTGTAGATTCCTGGATAAAAACCATGGAAAATCAGATCGTTTGTTGAAAATTGAGAAATTTTGCTTCTCAATTCAGATATGGTTAGAGGTAGCAATTTTAGTAAGACTGTACGTCCAGCCAATGATTGCGAAATATTATTGAGTTC
Source organism: Caldithrix sp. (assembly GCF_056497305.1). NCBI lineage: Bacteria > Pseudomonadati > Calditrichota > Calditrichia > Calditrichales > Calditrichaceae > Caldithrix > Caldithrix sp. The sequence continues at coordinate 17,030 of NZ_JBSMDE010000171.1, forward strand.
AGTATAAAAACCACGAATTTCACGGATTAACACGAAGATATTTGATGTAATTTAAATAAAAACAATAGGCAAATTTAAATAAAATTCGATAATAATACCTTTTTAGAGTGGACTC